>JAYWHZ010000070.1:0-4517 GCA_043777395.1 Bacteroidota bacterium | reverse complement strand
CTTCTTGCCCCACAAACCGTTCCCAACCAAAGGTTGAGCCGGCTTCGATGGATACTTTCAGTTTGGCGTTTTTGGACAGTATGAGTGTTTGATAGGCTTGGTCTTGCTCAAAAAAGAGTTCAAAACAAGGTATAGAAATCACCCTTACGGTTTGTTTTTTTTCTTTGAGTATTTGGGCAATTTGTAGGGCAAGCGAAACTTCGGAGCCTGTGGCAAAAATGGCTACGTCGATGTTTTCGTTAGGGTCTATGCTGGTGTCGCTTGTCCATTCGGCTATGTTGGTTTGGTATTTGATGTAAGCCCCTTTATCGACGTTATTTTTGGCTGCGTTGTGTGGAAATCCGAGTACGGGCAGGTTTTGCCTTGATAGTGCAAATAGGCTTGGTCTGTTGGTTTCTTTCAATGCTAGTTTGAGTGTTTCTACGGTTTCGTTTGCGTCGGCGGGTCTGAATACGAGTAGGTTTGGGATAGTGCGGAGGCTCGCCAAGTGTTCGATGGGTTGGTGTGTGGGTCCGTCTTCGCCCAAAAATATGGAGTCGTGTGTAAAGATATAGAGGTGTTGTAGGTTTTGAATGGCACTCATTCTGATGGCGTTTCGGCAGTAGTCCGAGAACGTCAAAAATGTAGCCCCAAATGGAATCATGCCGCCGTAGAGTGCAATGCCGTTGTTGATGGCAGCCATCGGAAATTCTCTTACGCCGTAGGCGATGTTTGCCCCGGCGTAGTTTTCTTTTGAAAATTCGCCAACGGTTTTGGCATAGTCTGCCGTGTTGTTTGAAGGTTCGAGGTCTGCACTTCCGCCGATGATGCTTGGTAGGTTTTCGCCCCAGTAGTTCAAAACTTTACCAAAAGCGGCTCTTGTGGCGAGCATGGTGTTGGGTTCAAAAGTTGGGTAATAGGGCAGATTATTGGTTTTTTTGAAATGGTGGCTGTGTTGTTTTGCAAAATCTTTGTCGGCAGCACATTTGATGTCTATCAGGTTTTGGTATGCGGCGGCTTCGTTGTTGTATTGGTTTAGGTTTTCATTAAAATATTCTTTAACGTCTTGCGAGAGGGCAAAAAAATGGCTGGGGTCGAGTCCCAATTTTATTTTTGTGGCTTCTATCTCGTCGGTTTTTAGGGGTTCGCCGTGTGTTTTGTGGCTGCCTTCCATGGTTGCGGTGCCTTTGGCAATGATTGTGTTGCCGATGATGAGTAGTGGTTTTCCGATTTGGTTTTTGGAGTTGTCTAAGGCTTCACGGATTTGGTTGTGGTTGTGTCCGTCTATTTCTACGACCGTCCACTGCATGGCTTTGAACATCAGTGCGATGTCTGTCGAGTCGCTTCGGGAGGTTTTGCCTGATATTTGAATGTCGTTTTTGTCATAGAACAGCACGAGGTTGTCCAAAGCCCAATGCCCGGCGAGTTGAGCCGACCCGATGGCAACGGGTTCTTGCAGGTCGCCGTCGCTGCATAGGGCGTATATTTTGTTGTGGCAGATGTCTTTTCCCAGTGTTGCTTCGAGGTGTTTTTGGGCTGCAGCCATGCCGATAGCCATTGCAACGCCCTGCCCCAGGGGTCCGGTGGTGGCTTCTACGCCTGGGGTCAGGTGGTTTTCGGGGTGTCCGGGTGTAAGGCTGTGGAGTTGTCTAAAATTTTTTATTTGTTCGATTTCCACCAAATCCATCATGCAAAGGAGGCTGTATAGGAGCATCGATTCGTGTCCTGCCGAGAGTACAAATCGGTCTCTATTGAACCATTTTGGGTTTTTGGGTGCAAATCGGAGGTATTCTTTAAACAGAATGGTGGTAAAGTCCATTGAGGAGAATGCACCGCCTGGGTGTCCACTTTTTGCTTGGCTTGTGGCATCCATAACCAAGCCTTTGAGTTCGGCAATTAATTTATCATCTAATAATTTTGACATAAAAAATCGGGTAAGAGTTGGTGTGTTTTAGGTGTTTTGTCGGCGACAAAAGGTGTATAGTCATTAGCAAAATTAACATTTTTTATTGGTATAAACCCTACAATCAACATTTTGTTTGTTTTTATTTGCCAAACATATCGAGTTGTTCTGTATTTTTGGAGTTGGGATTGATTTCAAACTCTATTGTTTGCCCCACCTCTATCATGTTGGGCGTGGTTTTGGATTTTGGATTTTGGGGTTTTGGATTGGTTTTTTGGGTCTCTATTCTTGTTGGATTGGTGGCTTCATTTTTTGGTTTAATGGTTTGTCTATCAGTCGTTTGTGGCTCATTTTCTGCGGTGTCGTTGTTGT
Source organism: Bacteroidota bacterium (assembly GCA_043777395.1). GTDB lineage: Bacteria > Bacteroidota > Bacteroidia > UBA7662 > JAYWHZ01 > JAYWHZ01. The sequence continues at coordinate 2,263 of JAYWHZ010000070.1, read as the reverse complement.
TGATGCGTTCGACGGCGTTGATGGGTTTGTCGGTGAGTTTGTTGCCAATAGATTTCCAGCCTTTCACGTCGATAAACGAGTCTAAGTGAATTTGGAGTTCGGTTTCATCTTTTTTCTTGCCTATTTTTATATTGACCCGAACATCATTTTGGGTGCTTACGAAGTGCATTTTGCTGCCTTTTTCTTCATCGATAAACGTAAAACGCTTGTCGAAGGTGGTAGTTTCTACGACGAATCGTTTGACAAACGACTGGGCATGTGCGGCAGAGAAGTAAACGCAAGCGATGGGTTTTTGGGTATCCAATTTTTCGAGTAGAGCGATAGCTGCCATCTCGTATCGGTTCGAGAGTTCAAAGTTGGTCAGTTCGTAGGTACCGTCTTTGTAGATACACAGGAGTGCGTCGCCGCTGTCGAAACTGCCCAAAAAACGCCCTCTTTCATCGACGTTGAGGCGACCGACGGTGTCGTCAAACCAAATATTTCTGCCGCCGACGGTGGATTTTCCTTTGTGCTTAAATTGAATTTTTTTGATGGGGTATTTGGTCAAGATATTGCCCATCGCCGTTCTGCCTTTGATGGCAATATCGGCAAAGTTAAAATCAAAAACCTTGACTTTTGCGGTGCAGTTTTGGCTTAATTGAACGTTAATCAATTCGCTTTCGCTGTTTGGATTGGCGGTAAAATACAAGACTTTTGAGCCTTTTTCGCCTTGTGTCAGGTCATATTCTTTGTCTCTGGTAATGGCTGTTACATTAAATCGTTTGAGGTAGTTGATGCCCGTTTTGCCATCGGTGTAGATAAAATTGTAGGTCATGCGTTCGTCATTTTTTCGCCACACGTCGATGTAGATAATGTCTTTGCCCAAAAACGCTTTGTCCGAAATCTTGGTAACGAGCATTCTGCCGTCTTTTCTAAACACGATAATATCGTCAATATCGGAGCAATCGCATACCAATTCGTCTTTTTTTAAGCCAAAACCCGCAAAACCATCAATCCGATTGACGTAAAGTTTTTGATTTGCCACCACGACGTTTGAGGCCACAATGGTGTCGAAGGTTCTAATTTGAGTTTGTCTTTGTTTGTTTTTACCATATTTTTTGAGTAGATTTTCAAAATAGTGAACCGTAAAATTGGTAATTTCTTTGATATTTTTTTTGGTTGATTTTATCTCATCTTCCAAATTTTTGAGGTATTCGTCGGCTTTAAAGGCATCAAATTTTGAGATGCGTTTGATTTTTATTTCCGTCAGTTTTAAAATATCTTCGACATTGATGGCTCTCCAAAACAATGCTTTAAACGGTTCTAAACCCCGTTCGATGGTCGCCAAAACGCTTGCCCATGTTTCGCAGGTTTCGATGTCTCTATAAATTCGTTTTTCAATAAATATTTTTTCCAACGAAGCAAAATGCCAAGATTCTTCCAAGCGTTTGAGCTTGATGTCGAGCTCCAATTCAAGCAAGGCAAGGGTTTGGTCGGTGCAGGTTTTGAGCAAATCCGAAACGGTTACAAATCGGGGTTTATTTTCTACGATGATACACGCCGAAGGCGAAATAGAAATCTCACAATCCGTAAACGCATACAAGGCATCGATGGTTACGTCGGGCGACACATTTGGGGCAAGTTGTATTTCTATCTCAACGTCTTTGGCGGTGTTGTCGGTTACTTTTTTTATTTTAATCTTGCCATTGTCGTTTGCCTTCACGATCGAGTCTATCAGCGAGGAAGTCGTGGTGTTGAAAGGAATTTGCTTGATGATGAGCGTTTTTTTATCCCATTCTTCTATTTTTGCCCTTACCCTAACCTTAGAGCCTCGTTTGCCGTCGTTGTAGCTGCTCACGTCAATAAAACCACCCGTCTGAAAATCAGGAAACAATTGAAACGGTTTTTTCTTCAAATGGGCAATAGATGCCTCAATGAGTTCACAAAAATTGTGGGGCAGTATTTTGGTCGATAGCCCTACTGCAATGCCCTCCACACCTTGTGCCAACAGCAGCGGAAACTTCATAGGCAAAGCAATTGGCTCTCGTTTTCTGCCATCGTAAGAGAGTTGCCACTGCGTGGTGTCGGCATTGAAAGCCACATCGAGGGCAAATTTTGAGGGTCTGGCTTCTATGTAGCGTGCGGCAGCCGCACTGTCGCCCGTGCGAATATCGCCCCAATTGCCTTGCATGTCTATCAACAAATCTTTTTGTCCCAGAGCTACCAACGCATCGCCGATAGACATGTCGCCGTGTGGGTGATATTGCATGGTTTGCCCGATGAT
>JAYWHZ010000069.1:0-4533 GCA_043777395.1 Bacteroidota bacterium | reverse complement strand
AATGGTTTTTGCCGTCTGACAAATGGTTTTTGCCGTCTGACAAATGGTTTTTGCCGTTTGACAAATGGTTTTTGCCGTTTGACAAATAGTTTTTGCCGTTTGATAAATAGTTTATATCAAAATACAAATGTTTTACTACACAATATGAAAAATAGTTTATTTTTAATTTATATTTTTTCACATTAAACCCTTATATTATTACGATGGCAAAAAGAACCATTGGCAGAGTTACTGTTCCGAAAGACGCAGACAGTTTACTTAAATTGGCAAGCACCGTGTATGCCAAACACACAGAAGAAGGTGCTGCCTCATTTCTTAATTCGTTGGACGACTACAAATGGTCTGAAATCGGCGTTACTGTTCAAAAGACCTTAGACCTTCATCGGCAAGCCGAAGAGTTTAAGAAGAAAGCAGAAGAGTGTTATCGAGAGCGAGACAAGTATCTACCAAATATAGAATCGGTAGTGCGTAGCAGCAAATCTTTATTAAAAGCCATCTATACCAAAAATCCTAAGAAGCTGGGCGAATGGGGTTTTGTGATAGACGACAGCCCAAAAATAAAAAATAACACCACACCGCCACCCAACGAATAAATTCAGACAGATTGTAAGTTGAGCAAATAGTTTGACTTACAATTTTTATTTATTTATAGTTTAATTTGCTTGCTTTAGTGTTGCTCGACGACACTAAACATTTATAAATGATAACCTTTTATATAACGCTTAATATTATAACATCAGACAATGAACATAACCATCTCTAACATATCAAAAATCATTTATTGTATTGCCATATATCTATGTCTTAGCCCAAATATTTATGCTTTGACTACCGCTTATCAATTTGAAGACAAGGTATATAGAGACCATATTAAATCTACAAACCTTTCGCTCAAAGATAATCCTTTTCTTACCGACCCTATCTTAACTTTGGGGTCAAACGACAAACAACTTTTGCTACAATTTGATGATATTAAGGGCGGTTTTCAAAACTATTGGTACACCATTATTCAAGTTAATCACACTTTTACTGAACCGAGCAGGCTTATCACTACACAGTACCTGTCGGGCTTTTTTGAAGACCAAATTATTAATTATCAGATTGCATTCAACACACTTCAACGCTACACACATTATACGCTGGCATTCCCCAATCAAAACATACAAATCAATCAGACTGGTGCATACATCTTATTGGTTTATGAAAACCACGATAAGGATAAACCTATCCTAACCCGCAAGTTTTATGTGCTAAAACCACAAGTGAATATTGAAACAACCATTAGGCGGGGCTTGCTCAACGATGATTTGTTTACAAAACAGAAGATAGATGTGCAGATAAATCTTAACAATCTCAACATAAACTTACCCGCCGACGAGATAAAACTTGTCATTCAGCAAAACGGACGGTTAGATAACATCATCTACAATGTGAAACCTACCTTCATTAATGGAAAAAAACTGCAATACACAATGGATAACATCAACTTATTTAGCGGAAACAACGACTTTAGACAGTTCGACACCCGTTCACTTAACTTTAACTACCTCAACGTAGTTGCCGTAACCCACGACAGCATCACGAGGGTCATCTTACACAACGATATTGACCGTTCCAAACAAGCCTACACCTTCCACCTTGACGCTAATGGTAGATTTGTAAACGGATTGCTTAACCAAAATGCGACGACCGCCGACGTAGATTACGCATGGGTGTACTTTAACTTTACGACCAACAAAATACCACCAAAAGGGCAGTTCTACATCTACGGAGGGCTAACTGACTGGCACATAGACCCCAATGCACAACTTTATTTTGACAGCAACACAAACCAATATCAAGGAAAACTATACCTCAAACAAGGATACTATGACTATCAGTACGCATTTATAAAAGAAAACAAAGACCCACAAACCGAAATCGACTTCTCATACTCCGAAGGCAACTTCTACGAAACAGAACACAACTATCAAATATTTGTTTATTACAGACCCTTTGGAGCTATGTTTGATAACCTCATCGGATACACCAAGTTTAATACCATGAGCCGATAAAAAAACATTAATTTAATCACAGATATGAACTAAAACCAGCAAATATTCGTTTATTACGAGCGGCAATGCATCAATGGCAAGACCAAAAAAAGATAAATATAGCCCAGTATCAAAAGTATTTATCAAAAAAATTAAAAAATTAATCAAAAATCAATCTTTTCTATTAATATTACAAAAAAAATGACCCTTGCCTTTAGCCCCAACGCCAAAGTACAAAAGCCCATTCAAACTCCTTACAACTCTATTTTTTTTTAACATGATGTTGGCAACAAGCACACGCACAAAATTTACGATAGACTATTCATTCAACTGCAACGCCAAATTTTTATACTTCTATCTCTTCAATCCCGAAGGATTAGCCGAATGGTTTGCCCAAAAAGTAGTCGCAGACTCCAATGGACTCTACACATTTACATGGGAACAAGACACCATGAAAGCACAACTCCTCGAAAAACGGTTCAACAAATACGTTAAATACAAATGGGAAGACACACCAAAAGACGAATTTTTTGAAATGCGAATCATAGAAGAACCCATCACAGGCGATGTCATGCTTGAAATACAAGACTTTGCCGAAACCAACAACCCCGAAAGTGCCATAAAAATCTGGGATACCTCTATCATACAACTCAAAACCATCACGGGGTCTTAGCAAAACCCTGCTATTCGCCCAAACCAACACCAATCTCACTTTGAGTCTCCACATCGCCGGGCTGCAATTCCTTGATTTGTGGAAGGTCTTTGAGGTCGTTGATGGCAAAGTAATCCATAAAATAATCACTCGTGCCATACAAAATCGGTCGCCCGGGTGCCGTACTCTTGCCTTTGATAGCCAGCAGGTTGCGGTCAAGCAACTTCTGAACCGCATAATCGCAATTGACACCCCTGATATACTCAACCTCCGCCTTCGTTATGGGCTGCTTGTATGCCACAATAGCCAAAGTCTCTATCGAACCCTGCGAAAGCTTGCGCCTCGAAGTCTGCTGTATCAATAAATTAACAATCGGCTGCCGACGCTTATCAACCATAAACTGATAACCACCCGCAAACTCCATCAACCTAAAACCAACCCCATCGGTGTCGTAGAACGCCCCAAGACGCTCCAACATGGCTCGTATCTCATCAACGCCAAGCGACAAATTGAGGTAAGTATTCACACATTTTTCAAGGTCTGAGAGCGTCAAAGGAACCGACGAAGTAAAAATCAAAGCCTCCAAATTGGGTTTCAAAATATCAAACAGATAATCGTCGCTCGAACCCATCACCTGATAACCGCCAGTTTGTGGTGAGAAACATAGTTGCTACTCGTTATCCTGTAATAATAAGTGCCTTGCCTCAATGTCGAAACATCAAAAACAACCGTTCTGGTATAATTGCTCTGCACCTGACCTGCATAGATTTGAGCCACATTCTGACCCAATTCATCAAACAAATCAAGCGTAATAAAATCATTCTCTTGCGTCTTAATCACAAAGTTGGTCATGCCGCCACTTGGGTTTGGATATACACTACTCTCAATCGGTTTGTCGTTTGTGGTCGCAAGCAAATCTACCACCAACACCGTCCCAAGCCTAATGCTACTATCTGCACCTTTGTTGTCGGTTACTTTCAATATGGGATTAAAAACACCCGTTTGTTGGTAAATATGGCTGGTCAATAAACCGTTGCCCGTGCTGTTGTCGCCAAAATTCCACGCATAACTCACCACAACACCATCGCTATCTACCGAACTCGAACCATCAAACTGAACCAAAAGCGGTGCAAAACCCGAGTTGTTTCGCATCGTAAACATAGCAACCGGTTTTCTGTTGGGTCTAAAATTGACCGTAATCTGTTGAGTTGCCGAGTGTGTAGCCCCCAGATTGTCGGTTACTGTTAGCGTTGCAAAATAAATACCATTGTTCAAATAAATATGACTCACAATGTCAAGCAGTGAATTAGGCGAACCATCACCAAAATCCCATTCATATTTAACAAGGCTTCCATCGGGATCGTTAGAGTTTCTACCATTAAACTGAACCAAAAGACCCGGAAAACCCACCGTAGGCGTGGCTATAATGCGAGCCACCGGCGAGATATTAGGTGCCTGCTGCGTTACAATCGTCATTGGAAATGTATGCGTAGCCAAACTATCGTCTTTTACAGTCAAAACCACATTAAAAAGACCAACCGACGCAAACGTATGGTTGATGGTTTGTCCCAAGCCAACAGGCGACCCATCACCAAAATTCCACCGGTATTCAATAATGCTACCGTCGGGGTCTGATGATAAGGCGGCATTAAAATTGACTGCCAAAGGTGCAAAACCACTTGTGGTAGAAGCAGTAAAGGTAGCCGTTGGAACGACGTTTCGAGGCGGAAATACCCGCACTTGTCTGCTGGTGAAGTTTGTTGCGAGGCTGTCGTCTTTCACGGTCAGCGTGATGGCATAGAGACCCGCCGCCGCATAAACGTGATTGACCGTTTGCCCTGTTACAAT
>JAYWHZ010000068.1:0-16582 GCA_043777395.1 Bacteroidota bacterium | reverse complement strand
TTTGTCTTTGGTGTTAATGGCGTTGGTGTTGCGATAGTAAGTGTCTCTCAAAAAATCACGTAGGTCGTTTTTCAAATGCTCTTCGCTCTCGTCGTGAGGTCTTTTTTCTATAACACCAATTTTATCAAGCAATACGATAAGGTTCTTTTTGAAAACATCAATTTCACTCCTCAAAGGTCGCTGCTTCAACAAGGCTCTGAGTGCTTTTTTTGGTGTTTGGGTTATAAATTTCATCACATATTTTTTCTGACACAAATATATAACATAAATGGTTGGGTTTGTCTATCTCAAATATTTTTTGTGGAATAAAATTATTTTTAGCCCCAAAAGCCTGTGGGTTACTTTTTTAAAGAAATGGTATTAAAAATGAATTAAAAAACAAATTCACACCCCATACAATGAAAAAATTAATCTATTCGTTGGCAATCATCGCCGCAACCATCTCCCTCAATGCTTGCGACCAAGCCAAAAATGCAGCCGCATCAGCACAAAACACCGCAGATTCGTTGGCAAACGCCGCTAAAACAGCAACCGAAAACGCAACCAACACCTTAGACTCTACCGTTGCTGCCGCCGGCAACGCCATCGACTCTACCGCCAACGCCACCAAAGATGCCGCCGACAACATGGTAGATAAAGCCAAAGAAGCAAGCAACAGCATCAAAGAAGCCGCCGGAAAAGCCGCAGACGAAGTCAAAGCAGGTGCAAAAGAAGCAAAAAAAGACCTCAAAGGCAACTAATCCATTTGCTCTACAATGAACCAGTGCATTGAGCCTCAAAACTCAAAGCACTTTTTTTTGCCCAGACTGTGAATACTGCGAACGAGTTTTGAAAAATTATTGTTCATAAACACCTAATCCACAAATCACAAAGTTCATAAACACATACAAAACCAAACAAATAAAACTAAAAATGGCAAATTATCCCGAATTTATGGTTGCACCCATGCGAACAGACCTGACCAACATCGGTTTTAACGAACTCAAAACACCCAAAGAAGTCGAAGAAGCCTTAGACAACGTCCCAAAAGACCAAACAACGCTCTTGGTCGTCAATTCGGTCTGCGGCTGTGCAGCAGGTACAGCCCGACCAGGCGTAAAATTGGCTTTGGAGCAAACCACCAAACGACCAAACCAACTCGTGAGCGTCTTTGCAGGCATGGAAACCGAAGCCACAAACGAAGCACGCCAATACCTACTGCCCTATCCGCCTTGCTCGCCAGCCATTGCCCTGCTCAAAAACGGCGAAGTGGTTCATATCTTGGAGCGACACCTCATCGAGGGGCGTTCTGCCGAAATGATAGCCGACAACCTGGTCGATGCCATGCAAACCTATTGCCAATAACACATTTAGAATAAAAGCCCCGAATCTGCCTTAAAAAACAATAAAAACCCCACAGACGCTACATTTGTGGGGTTTGTTGTGTGAATATTGTTTGTATATCGTAGTTCAAACAATTTTCCTATAAATTAATTTTTAATAAAATTGATTGTCTTGCCATTGAAACGGCAAAAATAAACGCCCTTTTCAAGATGATTGACGTTGAGATTAACGGTTTTGTTGCCTTCAACGTCTCCGACGGTTTGGGTGTGTTGCAGTTTTCCACACACGTCATAGAGCGCCACCAAGCATTCGTTTTCCAGTTCGCCCTCATAGCGAATAGAGAGGACATCGTTGGCAGGATTTGGAAAAACGGTATAGTCAAACAGTTGTTTCAACTCTGGATTGATGCTTACTTTTTGCCATTCGGTGTTGGTTCGCTTGCCGTCGTTGTCATATTGTGCTACCCTATAATAGGATTCGCCAGACATCGGGTTTTTGTCTATCAGCTGGTAGTTTATGGTTTTATTGCTGTTGTTGGCACCCATTTTTCTGCCCACTATCTGGACTTGCTCGCCAATGGTTTTTACTTTTTCGACTTCAAAATAGGCGTTGCTCAATTCGCTTGCCGTCGCCCAATTGGTCAGAATATACGTGTTTTCTATTGCTTTTGCCCTAAAAAAGGTGAACTCAACAGGCAGCGTTGCCGTGGGTTTGGCTGGGTCGAAGGTTCTGAACTCGTCGGTGCCGGTGATAGCCAGATTGATGCTTGCCGTGCCGCCAATGTCATCGACCACCACGTTGGGCAGGGCAGCAGTGCTGGTAATGAGTTCCATGTTGCTCACTTGCAGGCTCGTGATGCTTGGGGCAAACGTAACCCTCAACACCATTGGGTTGATACCAGTGCCGATGGCTTGGGTGGCAATGCCGGTGGTCTCAAAAATCTGATAATAATAATTTGCATCTGAACTTTTGGCACCCAACATAAACACAAAAGCAGACTGATTGCTCACGCTCGCCACAATGTTTTGACCGTATGCAAGCGGCCAACGCATGGTAAAGACTTGGCTGTTCCAGATGTTGTTTGGCGTAACCGAATAGTCTATCACCGGTTTATAGACAAACTCTACCGTTTGGCTCGTTGCAGTGGGCAGCCCCCGCTGAATACCGATGTCTATCTGGGCAAAAGCCGAATGGTTGGGTATCAACAACAAAAAAGGCATAAAAAAAGCAATAACTTTGGAGAGGTTTTTCATGTTAACGGGCTGCCGAACTATCGGTGTTTTTTAATGTTTGGTTAGGGATAAATGAATGAATGTTTGTTTACAATTGACTTTGCAAAAATAAGGCAGATACCCTAAACAAAAAGTGCTTGTTGTCTGAAAATAATTAGAAATTAGATTTTTGTCGTTTTTCAATTTTTTAAATAAAAAGGCTCAATATCAACTAAAAACGCTACTTTTGAACGTCTAAAACTGGGTAGTAACACAAAAACGCCATTTGTATATCAAAAAAATGAATGAAAACCAACAATAGCTTACTTCAAAAAATATCGATAAACAAAAAATTAATCACAAAACGATGTCCAAATTAAAAAAATTAGTTCCCAAATACCAAAAAATACACAAACATTTTAGCCCTATCAACGTTCTAATTGCAGACTTCTAACAACATCTAATCTACAAAAACACAAACACTTTAAATCTCCAAAAAAAATGAAACTAATCCTGATCACCCTCATCACACCACTCATGCTCATGCTCAACACCGACACCAAAACGCTCTTCGACTATACCATCAAAAACATCGACGGCAAGCCACTCAACCTCATGGCTTACAAAGGCAAATACATTCTACTCGTCAATACTGCCTCAGAATGTGGCTACACGACCCAATATAAAGCCCTCCAAACCCTTTCGGAGCAGCAAAAAGCCAAGCTCGTCGTCATCGCTTTGCCCTCAAACGACTTTGGCGGGCAAGAACCTGGCAACGCCAGCGAGATAAAAACCTTCTGCCAAAAAAACTACGGCGTGGCGTTTCCAATAACCGAAAAAATACACACCAAAGGCGAAAATCAACACCCTATCTATCAATTTTTGACACAAAAAAAACTCAACGGCTTAAACGATTTCTCTGTAAGATGGAACTTTAATAAATTTTTAATCGACCCAAAAGGTCAGCTCATCGCCTATTTCCCTTCGTCGGTCGCACCAGATAGCGACAAGATTTTAGCTTACCTCAAATAAAAATAAATAAACCATCGGTACAAAAAAACGTTGCCAAGACACCACAAAACCCCTTGGCTTGGCTTTTTTGGCTCAATATCTTTGGTTTTAATAAAAAATGCTTTACTTTGCTCCATTCATCAACACAAAACACCGTCTCCCAAAAATTATTCTTCATGTTTAAACGCATCGCTATTCTTGGTTCCACAGGCTCCATTGGCACGCAAGCACTCGAAGTCATTGCAGCCAACCCCAATCGGTTTCAGGTAGAAGTCTTGACCGCCAACACCAACGCCAAACTCCTTGCAGAGCAAGCCATTAGGTTTCAACCAAACTGTGTGGTCATCAGCCACCAATCCAAATACGCCGAACTCAAAGATCTGTTAAAAAATCAACCCAACATCAAGGTCTATGCCGGCCAAGAAGCCCTGACGCAGGTGGTAGAAATGCAGTCGATAGATATGGTTTTGACCGCCTTGGTGGGCTACGCAGGCTTGAAACCCACCATACAAGCCATAAAAGCCAAAAAACAAATTGCACTCGCCAACAAAGAAACCCTCGTGGTGGCTGGCGAACTCATCAACGCCCTGCTCGACGAGCACAAAGTCGCCTTACTACCCGTCGATTCGGAGCATTCGGCTATCTTTCAATGCCTCGTAGGCGAATGGCACAACCCGATAGAAAAAATTTATCTGACGGCTTCGGGCGGACCGTTTAGGGGCAAAAAAACCAATTTTTTAAGCACCATAACCAAAAAAGAGGCATTAAAACACCCCAACTGGACGATGGGTGCCAAGATAACCATCGATTCGGCTACGCTGATGAACAAAGGCTTGGAAGTGATAGAGGCAAAATGGCTTTTTAACCTCCAAAACGACCAGATAGACGTGGTGGTTCACCGGCAAAGCATCGTGCATTCGCTGGTGCAGTTTAGAGATGGCTCCCTGAAAGCCCAAATGGGTTTGCCCGACATGAAGCTGCCCATTCAGTATGCAATGGCTTATCCGCAACGCATCGCCTCCGATTTTAAACGCTTTGACTTTATGGATTATCCCGAACTCAGCTTTGAAAAACCCGATACCGAGACCTTCAAATGCTTGGATTTGGCTTACCATTGCCTACACCAAGGCGGCAACGCTGCTTGTATTCTCAATGCTGCCAACGAGGTAGCGGTAGAAGCATTTCTAAATGATAAAATTGGTTTTTTGCAAATAGCCCAAACCATAGAAAAAACATTGCTCAACACCCATTTTATACAAACACCATCTTACAGCGACTATGTAGAAACCGACAGAGAAAGCCGATTGTTTGCTACAAGCTTGGTTCGGTAGCCCACCAACAAACCGATGTATATTTTTTAATGAGTCTTCTATTTTTTGGGTATTTTTTTGCGTTCGTCTTTAAATACCAAGGTTTCGTGCCTGCTTTTTATTCTAAAATCGGGGCAAAGTCCATCGCCTTTTCCCGTAAATCCGCCGTCGGGGTGGCATATGAGCATGCCTTTGGTGTTATAGACCGAAGAAAATTGGTCGCAGCAGGGCGGTGAGAAATAATAGACCGTATCGTCGTTGTAGATATATTGCCAGATTTCGGCAGGTGGATATTGTAGGGCTTGGTTTTTGAGTGAGTCGATGGTTTTTTCGACCCAAGAGCGTTTTTTTGCGCTCGTGTTGTTGTTATTGTTGGTTTCAAACCATCGGTTGGCAGAGCCGCAGGCACACAAGATGGCAAGCCACAGACTGATTATTAAAAATTGAGTGTATTTCATTGTTTTATTTTCTGATGGATAGCAAGGCTATTTTTGGTTGAGTATCAAGAAATTTTAGTGCCAAAAATTCTTTGCTTTGATGGCTGCATAAGCCAGATTGATGTTGGTAATGGCATTTTCGGCATCTTTTTGGTGGTTTAGCCCCAAGTGAGCCACTTTGTCGGGGTGGTGTTTTTTGACCATATTGCGGTAGGCTTTTTTGAGTTCGCTTTGCGACACGCTGGTGTCTACGCCCAAGATGATGTAGGGGCTGTCGGCGGGTTGATAATACATGGCTTTGACCGATTCGTAGTCGGCATCTTCGACGTGAATCATCTGTGCTATTCGGTAAATGATTTTGAGTTCCATCTGTGCTAAGTCGTCGTCGGCATTGGCAATGCGCAGGAGCAGGTGAAGGAGTTCGAGTTTTGTGGCATAATCCATGTTGGCTCTTATTTCGAGGCAGACTTTATCGAGCGGTATGTTTTGTTGTAGAATTTCTTGAAACAAAATCATTTTGTCTTGGGCATATTGGGCGGTATATTTTCTAAGAAACAGGCTTTTGAGGTAAGCCAATTCGTTGGGCAATACAGAACCATCTGCTTTCATGACTTCGGCGGCGAGCGTCAAAAAACTCAGGATAAAATCGTCGGTCTGGGTATATTTGGTTTTGTCGGGGTCTTGTATGTTCACTTGCTCCTTCAAGGTTTCTACAAAAAGCCTGGCGTAGCCACCCACTTTGCTAAATAGCGTACCGACGGCACCCGACAAAGCCCAGCCGATTTTTTTGGGCAGCATAGTGATGCCATTTCCGAAGTGTGAAAGTTGTTGTCGCATATTATTTTCACTTTTTTGCCTTGTTTTTTTGTGTTGAGTTCTGATATTTAACATCTATTTTGTATTTTTGCAAGCAAAAACATACAAACTTAAATATTTTTTCATTAAATACGATTTTTTTGATGAAAAAGTTGGGTTTAATCATTTATTCACACAAAATTTTAGAACCAATGCCCCACAAACCAAACCCGACACAAACAGCCGCTTGGAAAAAACTTACCCAACATTTTGACGAGACAAAACACATCACACTCCAACGTTTGTTTGAAGAAGACCCAAACCGTTTTGAGCATTTTTCGGCGTGTTTTGAACAAATTTTGTTGGATTATTCAAAAAATCACATCACCCAAAAAACCCTTGACCTGTTTTTTGAGTTTGCAAAACAAATGAACCTCAAAGCCAACATAGAAGATATGTTTGCAGGCAAAACCATCAACGAAACCGAAAAAAGGGCTGTCTTGCACACGGCTCTACGCAACTCAACGCAAAGGGAAATTGTGGTCGATGGCAAAAATATCGTACCCGAAATCAAAGCCGTTTTGAGGCAAATGGAAGCGTTTTCCAATGCCGTTATCTCAGGAAAATGGAAAGGCTACACCAACAAACGCATCAAAGATGTGGTCAATATTGGTATTGGTGGCTCCGATTTGGGACCTGTCATGGCAACAGAAGCCCTAAAACACTACAAATCTGCCAAGATAAACACCCATTTTGTGTCCAATGTAGATGCAACGCACCTTGTCGAAACCCTCAAAAATCTGAACCCCGAAACAACGCTTTTTCTCATTGCCTCCAAGACATTTACCACCCAAGAAACGATGACCAACGCCCAATCGGCTCGCCACTGGCTGGTAGATTATGCCAAAAACGACCTCTGCGTCAAAAAACATTTTGTGGCTATCTCGACCAACACCGCCGAAGTCGAAAAATTTGGCATCGATACCCAAAATATGTTCCAGTTTTGGGATTGGGTCGGCGGAAGGTATTCGCTCTGGTCTGCTATCGGCTTATCTATCTGCTGCTCTGTGGGTTACAAAAATTTTAAAGACCTACTCAAAGGTGCCCAAGCGATGGATAAACATTTCAGAACCCAAAAAATGACCCACAATCTACCCATCATTCTGGCAGTGATTGGTGTTTGGTACACCAGTTTTTTTCAACACGAGACCGAAGCCATCTTGCCATACGACCAATACCTACACCGATTTGCTGCCTATCTGCAACAAGCCAACATGGAAAGCAACGGCAAATCTATTGACAAAAATGGCAACAAAATAAACTACCAAACGGGTCCAATCATCTGGGGAGAGCCAGGCACCAACGGACAACACGCCTTTTACCAACTCATTCATCAAGGCACAAAAACCATTCCCGCCGACTTTCTCGCCCCTGCCATCTCACAAAATCCAATAGGCGAACACCACCAGATACTCTTAGCCAATTTTTTTGCCCAAACAGAAGCCCTCATGAAAGGCAAAAACCAACAAACGGTCGTCGACGAATTGACAAAAAAACAACTGACCCAAGCAGAAATTGATTTTCTAACACCTTTTAAAGTCTTTGAAGGCAACCGACCCACAAACTCTATACTCTACAAACAACTCACGCCCAGAACATTGGGAAGCCTGATAGCACTCTACGAACACAAAATCTTTGTGCAAGGTGTGTTGTGGAATGTATTTAGTTTTGACCAATGGGGCGTAGAACTGGGCAAACAACTGGCAAACAACATATTGCCCGAACTCTTCGACGACCAACCCATCAGCAGCCACGACAGCTCCACAAATGGACTCATCAACGCCTACAAACAAATGAGAAAACCATAAACCAAATTCCGCATTTTAATTAAATAAAAAAATATATGACCTACCGCACCGAATACGACACCATGGGCGAAGTGAAAGTACCCGCAAACCGCTATTGGGGTGCCCAAACCCAACGAAGCATCGATAATTTTAAAATCGGCGGGCAACGCATGCCACTCGAAATCATCTACGCTTTTGCCTACCTCAAAAAAGCCGCCGCACGCACCAATTTCGATGCTGGCATACTCTCCAAAGAAAAATGCGACCTGATAGGGCAAGTCTGCGACGAGATACTGGCAGGCAAACTCGACGACGAGTTTCCGCTCGTGGTCTGGCAAACAGGCTCTGGCACACAATCCAACATGAACGCCAACGAAGTCATCGCAAACCGTGCCGAAGTGTTGAGAGGCGGAACACTCGGCAGCGAAAAAACATTCATTCACCCAAACGACGACGTAAACAAATCGCAATCCTCAAACGATACTTTCCCGACTGCTATGCACATTGCAGCCTACAAACTCATCGTAGAAAATACCCTGCCCAACGTCAAAATACTCAGAAACACACTTGCCCAAAAATCGAAAGACTACATGCACATTGTCAAAATCGGACGTACACACCTCATGGATGCCACGCCACTCACGCTTGGGCAAGAGCTATCTGGCTATGTATCTCAACTTGACCACGCCATAAGAGCCATCGAAAACACCCTCACACACTTATCCGAACTCGCCCTGGGCGGTACAGCCGTTGGTACGGGGCTTAATACACCCAAAAACTACGCCCAAAACGTAGCCAAACACATTGCTTTACTCACAAACCTACCTTTCATCACCGCAGAAAACAAGTTCGAAGCCTTGGCAAGCCACGACGCTTGCGTAGAAACATCAGGTGCATTGAAAACACTCGCAGTATCGTGCATGAAGATAGCCAACGATGTGCGTTTGCTCGCTTCGGGACCTCGAAGTGGAATTGGTGAACTGCTCATACCCGAAAACGAACCAGGCTCATCTATCATGCCCGGCAAGGTAAACCCGACACAATGCGAAGCCTTGACCATGGTAGCGGCACAGGTTATCGGAAACGACGCAGCCATAACCGTTGGTGGACTTTCAGGGCATTTTGAATTAAATGTGTTTAAACCTGTTATTATTTTTAATTTGTTGATGTCGGCAAGGTTGTTGGGCGATGCCTGCTTGTCTTTCAACGACAATTGTGCCATAGGTATCGAACCCAATAGACCGCAAATCAAAGCACATCTCGAAAATTCTTTGATGCTCGTAACGGCACTAAACACACACATAGGCTACGAAAACGCAGCAAAAATTGCTAAAAAAGCCCACAAAGAAGGCAAGACACTGCGTCAGGCAGCCATCGATTTGGGTTTAGTTACAAACGAGCAATTTGACCAGTGGGTAGTAGCCGAAAAAATGGTGGGCGAAATTGATTGATAAAATACCTAAACCAACCTTAAAAAAATTAATAAAACCAATACAAACTTCCCTTTAACTGTTATTTTATCCAAATATCAAACCTTTTCTAATCTCAAACATTCTGATGAAAAAAATAATATTAATTTCTTGCTTAATCTTGCTCAAAAATGGTTTGTTAATGGCACAGCAAGACCCTAAAAAATGGGACGTGAGCCAAATTTCTAAAAACAGCAAAAGCATTGAGTTTACGACCAACGAAGGCACTTGGCTCAATTTGGATATTAGCCCCGATGGCAAAACGATTGCTTTTGACCTCTTGGGCGACATCTACACCATGCCTGCCGCAGGCGGAGAAGCCCAATGTTTGCAAAGTGGTTTGGCACTCGATATTCAGCCTCGTTTCAGTCCCGATGGCAAACAAATTTCGTTTACGAGCGACCGTGCAGGCGGAGATAACATTTGGGTGATGAATGCCGCCGACGGCTCTAATCCTAAACAAATCACCAAAGAAAATTTTAGACTCCTGAACAATGCCATCTGGACACCCGACGGCAACTACCTCATTGCCCGCAAACATTTTACATCGGGGCGAAGCTTAGGGGCAGGTGAGTTTTGGAAATACCACACAGCAGGCAACACCACAGGCACTCAACTGACCACCCGAAAAAACGACCAACAAGACGTAAACGAACCCACCATATCGCCCGATGGCAGATACCTCTACTACGCCGAAGACGTGTATTCGGGTGGCTTTTTTCAATACAACAAAGACCCAAATAGCCAGATATATGCCATAAAACGCTTGGATTTATTGAAAAATGAAACCAAAACGATTATTTCGGGAGCTGGTGGAGCATCACGACCCCAACTGTCGAGAGATGGCAAACTGCTCGCTTTCGTTCGCAGAGTACGAACCCAAACCGTCTTGTACATTCACAACTTAGAATCGGGAGAGCAATATCCTATCTATGCCCAACTGAGCAAAGACCAACAAGAAGCATGGTGTTTGTTTGGAACTTACAGCAATTTTTCGTGGATGCCAGACAACCAAAGCATCGTTTTTTGGGCAAAAGGCAAAATTTGGAACATCAACATCAAAGATTTTAAGGTGGTAGAAATCCCTTTTTCTGTCAAATCCAAACACACCATTGCCGAAGCCTTACACTATGACCAAAAAGTCGATGTCGAACAGATAACGGTCAAGGTCATTAGGCACTGCGTAACCTCACCCGACGAAAAATACATCGTTTTTTCAGCTTTGGGGCATTTGTGGAAAAAAGAACTCCCAAACCAAACGCCAACAAGACTAACAAACAACGAGACGAATTTTGAATTTGAACCTGCTTTTTCGCCCGACGGCAAAAGCCTCGTTTTTGTTTCTTGGAACGATGAAGCCAGCGGAGCAATTCAAAAAATAGACCTGACAACTCGAAAAATCACCCAGATAAGTCGCAAAAAAGGCATCTACCGAACGCCTCGTTTTTCGCCCGATGGGCAGCTCATTGTCTATCAAAAAGAAGGCGGCAATGACGCACAAGGCTTTGATTTTTGCAACGACGCAGGCATCTATTACACCAAAGCCACAAGCAGCAGCGAGCCGATATTGCTCACCGAAGAAGGCGAACAAGCCCAATTTATGCCAGATAGCAAAGGGATTTATTTTCAGACCTACGA
Source organism: Bacteroidota bacterium (assembly GCA_043777395.1). Lineage (GTDB taxonomy): Bacteria > Bacteroidota > Bacteroidia > UBA7662 > JAYWHZ01 > JAYWHZ01. Next base: position 5,541 of record JAYWHZ010000068.1, on the reverse strand, counting down.
AGGCATGAACAAAGCTCTCAAAAGCATTTCGCTCGACAAAACACTCACCAAAACCTATTTTACCTCAAAATACACCAACGCTTTTGTGCCAAGCCCCGATGGCAAATACATTGCATTCAGAGAACTTTGGAAAGTCTATGTCGCTGCTTTCCCGACTGCCAACAAACCCATAGACCTCAACGCCAACAGCACCGATTTTCCGGTCGCACAGATAGCTCGAGATGCTGGCTCAAACATTCACTGGTCGAAAGACAGCAAAATCGTTCATTTTACACTCGGCGAACAGTATTTTACAGCACAATTAACCAACCGTTTTAAATTTCTCTCACAAAAAGACAGCCTTCCGCCATTGGACACAGTAGGCATCAAAATCAATCTTATGGCAAAGACCGATAAGCCCAAAGGCTCTGTCTTATTCAAAAATGCTCGAATCATCACGGTCAATTCAAGCAACGAGGTATTAGAAAATAGCGATTTGTTGGTTCAGGATAATAAAATCATTGCCATAGGCAAAAATATCAGCAGTCCTGCCGATGCTACAGTCATAGACTGTACCAACAAAACACTAATGCCCGGAATAGTAGATGTTCATGCCCATTTGTGGACATTCAGAGAAGGCATAAGCCCTCAAAAACAATGGACATATTTTGCCAATTTGGCTTATGGCGTTACGACCACACACGACCCAAGCTCCAACTCCGAAATGGTATTCTCGCAAGCCGAAATGGTCAAGACAGGCTCAATGCTTGGACCTCGAATCTACTCCACAGGCACAATACTCTATGGAGCCGATGGCGACTTTAAAGCCACCATCAACAGCCTCGACGATGCCCGAAGTGCATTGAGACGCACACAGGCTCTGGGGGCTTTCTCGGTCAAAAGCTACAACCAACCTCGCCGAGACCAACGCCAGCAGGTCATTCACGCTGCCCGTGAACTGAACATGATGGTCGTACCCGAAGGTGGTTCAACAACTTGGCACAACCTGACCCAAATATTGGACGGACACACTGGGATAGAACACAACATTCCAATTGCTCCGCTCTATAACGATTTTATACAACTCTGGAAAAATAGCAAAACAGGCTACAACCCAACGCTCATCGTGGCTTATGGTGCGGTGAATGGCGAATATTATTGGTTTCAAAAAACGAATGTGTGGGAAAAATCTCGACTGATGAACTTCACACCCCGAACCATCATTGACAGCCGCTCTCGACACCGAACGATGATTCCAGACGAAGAATATGAAAATGGACACATATTAGTCTCCAAATCGTGCAAAAAACTCGCCGACGAAGGCGTGAAAGTTAATCTTGGTGCACACGGGCAACTCAATGGGCTGGGTGCTCACTGGGAACTGTGGATGCTCCAACAAGGCGGCATGACTAACCTGCAAGCCATACAAGCCGCAACCATCAATGGGGCTTATTATATTGGTATGGATAAGGAAATTGGCAGCTTAGAACAAGGTAAACTCGCTGATATATTGGTACTCGAAAAAAATCCATTAGACGACATCCAAAATACCGAAACCATACAATACACAATGGCTAACGGACGTGTGTTTGACAGCCAGACGATGAACCAAATTGGAAACTACAAACAAAACAGAACTAAATTTTATTGGGAATTGCCATCATACAACGCCAATTTCCCCTATCACGAACAGCAAAATTCGTTTTTTTTGAACCAATGCGGTTGCAGACACTAAACCAATAAAACCCTAAAATGGAGCGTCGAGAAGCCATTAAAAAATTAATCACAGCACTTACAGGATTTGCACTGACACCCCTTTTGGCTCACTGCGACGAGACAAACATCAATCCCAAAGGTAAAATTATCGTCGTTGGGGCTGGTGTATCTGGTTTGTATGCGGCTTTTTTATTGCAAGAAAAAGGTTTTGAGGTAGAAATATTGGAGGCAAGCAACAAATTTGGAGGTCGAATAAAAGAACTTAAACTGTTTGCAGACTTCCCCATCGAGCTAGGAGCAGAAGAAGTCCATGGACAACGCTCTCTCTACAAACAACTGCTCAATAAAACCAATGCCAACATCGTAGAATCGCCAAATACCAACGAAGATTTTTTCTGGCTCGACAATCAATTCATGCCCGAAACCGACGTAAACGTCGATGGAGATTACCGAAAATTACAAGTTTTGATAGACGAACTCCAAGATTTTCAGGGAAATGACCTCAATATGCAAGACTACATACAGCAAAAAGGCATCACCAACAGACTCTACAAAATAGCCAACGCACAGATAGGCAACGAATACGGCACATCAAACACCCGCATCAGCGTCAAAGGCATTACCCAAAGCGAACAACTCTGGTCGGCTGGTGATAGAAACTATACCATCAAAAACAGGTCTCATTACAGCCTCATCGAAGAATTATTTGCACCCATTTTGGATAAAATCAAGTACGAAACGGTAGTCAAAAAAATAAGCCACACACCGCAAGGCATTGCCATAGACGACGAACAAAACCAACGCTACCGAGCCGATAGAGTACTCCTGACCGTGCCACTCAAAATTTTGCAAGACAACGACATAGCCTTCAATCCACCGCTACCAAACAACAAAATACAAGCCATCAACGCCATCGGGTTTGGAGCAGGCATGAAGATTATACTTAAATTCAATGCTCGTTTTTGGGATAGCAATTTGGGTTCTATCTATGGACTGACGCACTGCCCCGAAATATGGTCTGCATCGGCACAAAAAAACAGCCAAATGTATGTTTTAACGGCTTTTATCAATGGCGAAGATGCCGAAACGATGAGCAAAGAAAATAATTATGCCATCGATTTGGTACTCTCTCAACTCAAAAAATGCTACGGCTCTGCCACCATCAACAACGCTTTTACCAACGGATACATCGCCGATTGGAGCAAAGAACCTTTCATCAAAGGCAGCTACTCCTATCCAAAACCCAATGCCCCAAGCAACATCAGAGAAATATTGGCACAAAACATCGACAATAAACTCTATTTTGCAGGCGAAGCAACCAACACCAACGGACATTTTGCCACCATTCACGGAGCCATGGAAACCGCACAGATAGCAGCCAACGACATCATAAAATCATTTTAAAATTAATAAAATACTTTTTCTATAACCTCCTACACGCTTGCTCTCGTCAATCGGTCGTTGATGGCTCTGCCCAAACCAACATCGGGTACAAACTCTGTCAAAATCAAATCAATACCTTCTATTTTATCCATTGTACGAAGCGCCGAAAAAAGATTTGTAGCTGCTTGGCTCACGTTGCAATCAACAGACAGTTGGATTTGGTGCTGCGGAGCAATCGTTTCAAAAAAAGTATTAAAACTAATAATACCTAAATTCAAATGCCCAAATTCAATCAAATTGGCTTTAATATCACCCACAATTAACTTTTTTTGAGGCGAATAGTGAGACAACAGCATGCCCGGTGCATTGGGTTTGGAAGAAGATAAGTTGATGTTTTTAATTTTTTTATCCATTTTTTTTTCGATGGCTTCGAGCGGCAAACCACCCAAACGAAACACCACAATATCGCCCACTTCATCAAAACCAATGATGGTCGATTCGAGACCGACTTGACAAAAACCGCCGTCCAAAATCAAAGGAATTTTATGCCCAAGCTGGTCGGCAACGTGGCGAGCCGATGTCGGGCTGACGTAGCCAAACGGATTGGCACTGGGAGCCGCCAAGGGAAAATGCAGATTTCGGAGCAGTTCGAGCGTAAGCAAATGATTTGGCACACGCAAAGCCACCGTATTGCCGCCCGAAGTGACCAAAAAAGGAATATTGGGGCGTTTTTGAAGCACGAACGTCAGCGGAGCAGGCAAAAAAGCATCAGCCAATTCATAGACCAAATCTGGAATATTTTGGGCAAAATGTTGAAATTCGTTGGCTGAATGGGTATGAACAATGAGCGGATCGAATGTGGGACGGTTTTTTACTTCAAAAATTTTGGCAACCGCCAACGCATTGAGGGCATTGCCCGCCAAGCCATAAACGGTTTCGGTCGGGATAGCCACCAGCTCGTTTTGGGTCAAAAGCCGAATGGCTTCGTCTATATTTTTGCTGATTTGTGTGTACATTAGAGTTTAAAATTAATCTTTTTTTGATTTATTTTAACATTTCAATTTGCCAAAAACAAGCGGAGATGTGTCAGCAACAAATCGGGTTGGTCGGCATGAACCCAATGCCCTGCGTGCCGAATGGTGAGGATGTCGGCTTGGTGAAAAAGTTTGGCTATGTCGTCAAAATCGGTGTAGAGTATATATTGCGACTGCTCGCCTCTTATAAAAAGGGTTGGCTTGTCAAAAAAATCATTGCTTGACACCATTTTTCCAACCTCGTCGAGATTATCCAATAAACTTTGGAGGTTTATTCGCCAAAAAAACACGCCTTCTTCGTTTCGGGCAAGGTTTTTCATCAAAAATTGTCTTGTACCTATGTCATCAATCACCGATTTGATTTGCATTTCGACTTCGGCACGGGTCTCGCAGGTCGCCAGAGGCACCGAAAGCAAAGTCTTGATGTATCGGGCGTGTTGGGTGAGCGTATAAAACCGAGGTGCAATATCGACAATCACCAAACGCTTGATTAAATCGGGATAGCTCAAAGCAAAACGCATGGCAACTTTGCCGCCCATCGAGTGTCCCAAGAGATAAATTTGCTCTAAATGCTCAGTGTCTATCAGTTTTTTTAGGTCATCGACCATCAAATCGTAGTTAAAATCGGTGCTATGTGGCGATTTTCCGTGATTTCGTTGGTCTATCAGGTAGATGGTAAATTGGTCGGTGAGTTGTCGGGCAATGGAAATCCAATTGTCGCCAGTACCAAAAATGCCGTGAAGGATAATTAAGACTTCTTTTTTATCGCCAATTTTATTAAAAAATAAGTCCATTATTTTTGGTTTCAGTGTGATTAATTATCTTTGAAAAAACGGTATTTAAAACCTAAAAAGTGCCTTATGGTGAGATAAGACACTTTTTGAGTTTCTTTTTTTAAATTATTAGTGCTGGACTTCTAAGTCTTTTTCTACTTGTTTGGCTTCTTTGGAGTCGTTTTGGGCTGTGATGTTCATATATTTCTCTGCCGATGTTTTGGAGATAGATTTGACTTCTGCGATGGCTATCACGGGAGCAAACTTAGCAAAAAGGAAGAAAAGTGTAAAAAATAAACCTTGCGTACCGACAAACATACCTATTTCTACCCATGTTGGCGAATACATTGCCCAGCTCGACGGCAAGTAATCTCGGTGCAGCGAGGTAACGATAATCACAAAACGTTCAAACCACATACCGATATTAACGATGATAGAGAGGATAAAGACCACTGTCAGGTTGCGACGCATCTTTTGAGACCAAAAAATTTGAGGACTCACCACGTTGCAGGTCATCATTGCCCAATATGCCCACCAATAGGGTCCAAAAGCACGATTGACGAACGCATAACGTTCAAACTCATTGCCCGAATACCAAGCGATAAAAAATTCGGTGATGTATGCCGAACCCACAATAGAACCCGTTACCATGATGA
>JAYWHZ010000067.1:0-4580 GCA_043777395.1 Bacteroidota bacterium | reverse complement strand
TGAGATACAAGTCTAAAACTTGTAGATTTATTTTAGTCGTTTTTGTTTTGGCTATCAACCTTGCCAATGGGTTTAAATCTGTTCCAATGGCGTTAATTCCTTTCAAATTGGCTTCTACCAAACTTGTTCCTGTGCCACAATAAGGGTCAAAAAGTAAATGACTATCTGAACTGTATTTTGTCAAAATACGTTCTGCAATTTGAGGTATCATCATTGCTGGGTAATTGTGGTAGCAATGTGTAAATCGTTTGGTATTTACACCTACAAAGTCCCACGAAAAATCTGTATATTTTTTCTCTGTTAGTATCATTTGTACAGTGTTTTAAGGTCTGACACAATTTTTGAAAACTCGTTAATAGGTGATTTGAACTTACCCGATTTGGTAAGATACACAAAGTCAAAGAAATTCAACATTCCTATTTGTTGAGGTTGTGTGATTTCATCATAAAAATTGGTTGTAATAAACCCTACTCTAAAATCTGCTTTTACTTCAAAACTCAAATTGTATTTTTGTTTGATTTGCATACAGTCTTTTGAAGTGGCAATGTCCATGAGAAGTTTCCATTTGTAAGTTTGTCCTGCTCTTTCTCTCAAAGATGTTTTCATTGAGAAAATCAAAACGGGTGCTTTTTCTAATTTTTTGTTGTGATAAATCATCAAATCTACATCTGGCTTTTGAACGTCATCACCCACCTGAATAGTGGCATAATCTTCTATCAGTTTATGTTTCTTGGGTTTTAATGTGATAACTAAGTCTTTGTTTATCAAACCTTCGTTCTGCAAATAAATCAAGGCATAAGCCACCAAACCTTGAAAACCATTGCCTGCTACTGCTTTTCTTGTTTGTGCAGCGTCGCTTATTTCACCACTTTTGATACGTTTTTGGATAATCTTTTCAACTTCTGCTGTTGAACTTTGCATAATTTCAGTGAGGTAGGAAACAGCCTTTTCTGCTCCCAATTCTTTTACTTTTTTCTCAAAGTTCTTTTTGATAGGAGTAAAGTAGTAACGTCTTTCTATGTCTTCAAATACTTTTTGGTTGGTTTCAAGCATCGTATTTTGTTGTTTTTGTTATTTTTCTTAAAATATACTCCCTAAACTTTGGGATATTGACCATTGGAGAGCCTCAGATTGAGTAGATGCGAAAAAACCAAGCCTGCCGAAGCAAACCAGCCCAGATATTGAAAAAAAGCAATATGGTGAGCAAACAAAATACTGAGGGCAAACAAACCAAAACTAATCCAAAGCAAATATTTTATAAATCGAATTTGACTGTGAAGCGTTGCATGACGAACAGCCCAAAAACACAAGCCAATAAAACCAAAATCGACGATATGCTCCCATTCGCCGCCAATATGACCCAATGCAGGGTTTGCGTGAAGCCAATTTAGGGCAAAAGGCATCGCAATGCAATGAACAATACACAAAACGGAACTTGCAATCCCAACCAAATCGTATTTTTTTACCATCAGATTTCTTACCATTCATTTAGAACAATAAGCCCACAAAGATACAACTTTTTTATCAACATGCAACATTGTTGCAAAAAACTAAAAATCTATTCACTTTGCGGTGTGTTTTATTTTCCCGGCTCTTTCATGATTTTGTAGCTGCCCTTTTTTAGTCCTTTTATGAATTGTGTCCAAGCCAAAGGGCTAAACATTTGGGCAGGAATTGGAATGCTGTTTGCACCGCCAAACTCATAAAAATTGCGTTGCCCGCCGGCGTAGTAAAGTTGCCTGATTTGCATGTTCAGATAGTTGCGTTGGTTTTCGGCTGCGTCCATACCCAATCCAAACGAGAGTTGGGTCATGACCTCGTCGGCGAGGTTTTTTTCGGCAATATCTCGGGTGTTGTCGGGTATGTTGAGGTCCAAAAAGGCTTGCCTGAACTGCTCTCTGGTCGGAAACGGATAAATCGTTACGGGCTGGAGCTGCGTCGTATCGTTTTCCATGATTTGAATGATAGAATACGTATCTGTTTCGAGGTTTCGAGGAATGACCGTGTAGTTGGTCTTGTAGCCGATGCCGCTAAACTGAATCGTGTCGCCTTCGATGGCTACAAACGAAAAGAAGCCTCTGCTGTCGCTGATAGCCCCTTTGTACCTATTTTTGATTAAAATGGTCGCAAAAGGAACGGCAAGCTCGCCGTCGCTGGTGATTGTTACGCCCGAAAACTGAATGGGAACCATTTTGTAAGGCACCGATGTGTTTTGAGCCAAACCGACGTAGGCTATGTGGCTTAGAAAACCAAGCAGAAGGATTAATTTTTTCATACGGCTAATTAAGAGCGTAAAACTACAATAAAAATACAATTGTATCGATTATTTTACTTTTTTTGAGAAAAAACTTACCCATAAAGTTGCATCGGATAGGCTCATACGGTTTGATATACTACACATTTTTGATGCTGCCCATGCCGCCGTCTATGCCCAAGACTTGCCCGGTGAGCCAGCCCGAATGTTGGTTGTTTAATAGAAAAACGGTGGCGGAGGCTAAGTCGTTGCTGGTGCCGATGCGTCCGATGGGGTGTCGCTTGTCTGAGGCTTCTCGCTTTTCGGGTGTCGAAAGCAGTGCGTTTGCCAGCGGCGTATCGGTGAGCGATGGGGCAATGGCATTGACCCTAATCTTGCTCATGGCAAACTCGGCGGCGAGTGATTTGGTCAAGCCTTCGACCGCACCTTTGGACAGGGCGATGGAGCTGTGAAAATTCATACCCAATTTGACGGCTACCGTCGAAAACAGCACGATACTTGCCCCTTCTGCGGATTTTTTGAGATTGGGCAAACAAGCCTGAATGACTTGAACGGCACCCAAGACATTGATTTGCAAGTCATTTAAAAAATCTTGTTGAGACAGGCGGTGAAATGGTTTGAGGTTGATGGTTCCGGGGCAATAGACCAAGCCATCGAGTTGGGCGGGTAGGTTGCCGTTGAGTTGTTCGGCTACGGGCTGCAACACGTCTAAGAAAAAGTGTGCTTTGATGGGTAGTGTTTGGAGCGGTGCGGAGTAGTTTCTGGAAGCCACATAGACGTTGGCACCTTGTTGGGTTAATGTTTCTGCGACAGCTAAGCCGATGCCTGAGCTACCACCGACGATGAGGATATTTTTTTGGTTCATTTTTTTATTTAGAAAACACTGGATTGGTGTGTAAAGTTTTAGACCATGCAAATATACCTTATTTTTCCAAAATTGAAACCAAATAAAAAAAGTACAGACCGTTCTATATGGTTTGTACTTGATGATTGGTGTGATTTAATACAGATTATGGACAGATTGTGGTCGTGAGTTGCCCGCCAAATTTGACCTCAAAACCACCATTCAATAAAATTTCTTTGGCTTCTATCCACAAAGCATTGCTCGACCCAACGACCAAAGCCTGCGGACTGCTGGGCTGAGATAGCGAGACATTTTGAGCAATATAACTTTGATTTTGATTGCCTAAACTGTTGATATTCAAGTTGTTATTTGGTAGATTGCATTTGAGTAGAGGCTGTTTTTGGGTATTGATGGATAGTTTTGCAAATTTGTTGTGCAATATACAGACGATTGTTGGGCATTTGAATAGATAAAATTCAATGACAAAATACTTAAAATTAAAATTTGCTTTTTCATGGTTTTAGAGTTTAACAATTTTTTGATTTAAAAGACATCTGTTGTTGTTTGCTGAAACAATATCAACCGAGTAAATGGCTTGTGGCAAACTCGAAAGGTCGATTTCTACATGATTTATCAGAAAAATATTTGCCTCAAAAACAGTTTTACCAAGTACATCTCTCACTCTTAGAATGGCATTCTCGGCTGTATTTTGAGTTTCTACATTGATAAAATGACTAAAAACACTTGGATAAAGGGCTATTTTGTATCCATTTTTTTCATCGACAGCGGTGTAGCCTGCCAGATAGTCGCAAGGTATCGAAATGGACGAAGTTGCTTGGTAAACAATTTGCCCGCTTTCGGTATAGCAACGCAGCGACGGCGCATTGTATGTGATGGATAGATTGCAATAGTTATACCATTGAGGCAATAGAAACTTGATGTTGCCTAATTTTTCGATAGTTTTTGAAACCAAATGTTGGCTTCTGAAACCCGCAGCCGTATCAACCAAAAAAAATTTGTAAGTTTGGTTGTTTATGGTTTGAGTACTGTCTTTTATTTTCACCACACGACCATTGAGAATGCTGTTTCCAAATCTCGTATCGCACCAACTTGCTTGTGTACCATAAATATTCCACTCGCTGCCCACGGGACTCACAAAGTCGTAGAGTTTATAAAACTGATTATTTGCCCAATAATAGACTTTGCCGCTGTCTTCGTAGGTTTTATAAACTGCATCTACGAACTCTTGGTATCCGCTCAATGGGTTGTAGGTATGTGTTTTTTGCTGTAAGAGTTTGACCATTTTGCCCAAAAAAACCTGCTGACCAATGCACTCAATGCTGATGAAAGAAGAAGTGCTCGACGTTTGCGAAAGCCCATAATACCATTTGGCACCGATTGGCGCCCAGTTTTGGTTGGTTTGGGCTTGGGTATTCATACCATTTAATAACAATAGCATAAAAACGATTGAACATAGAATTT
>JAYWHZ010000066.1:0-4611 GCA_043777395.1 Bacteroidota bacterium | reverse complement strand
GTCCGGGTCTGAGAAGTGCGGCATCTAAGACATCGGAGCGGTTGGTTGCCGCCATGATGATGATGCCTGAGTCGGTGCCAAAGCCGTCCATTTCTACCAAAAGTTGGTTTAGTGTGCTTTCTCTTTCGTCGTTGCCGCCAGCCATGCCGCCTTTTCCTCGTTGGCGACCGATGGCATCTATCTCATCAATAAAGATGATGCAAGGGGCTTTTTCTTTGGCTTGCCTAAATAGGTCTCGGACCCGTGAGGCACCTACGCCCACAAACATTTCTACAAATTCGGAGCCTGAGATGGAGAAGAAAGGCACTTGTGCTTCGCCGGCTACGGCTTTGGCGAGTAGTGTTTTGCCTGTTCCGGGCGGTCCGATGAGTAGAACGCCTTTGGGAATTTTTCCGCCAAGGGCGGTATATTTTTTTGGTTTTTTAAGGAAATCGACGACTTCTGTTACTTCGGCTTTTTCTTCGTCTAAGCCTGCTACGTCTTTGAAGGTGATGTTTACTTTGGAGTTTTCTTTGTCGAAGAGTGTTGCTTTGGAGCGTCCGATGTTGAAGAGTTGTCCGCCTCCGCCGCCTCCGCCGCCCATGCGTCGCATGATGATGACCCAAAATCCGATGATGATGGCCAGTGGAATGATCCAGCCGAGTATGTCGGAGAGCCAGTTGTATCGGGCGGGTTGCCACTGTATGTCGAGGCGTTGTATGGTTGGGTTTTCGGTGTAGAGTTTATCTAATTTTTTTTCGAGTACTTCGTCGGAGTTTTGGGTGAGTTTGTACTGTGCGGATTCGGGCATGCCGAAGTTGTTTTTTGGCAGGTCTTTGTATCGTGCTTTCGAGAGTTTTTCGGGTATTATGCTCACTTCGATGGCTATTAATCCGTTGGCTTCGTTTGAGCCGACGAGTTTTTTGATGTCGCCGTCTTTATACATTTCCGAAAACTCTTGCCAAGTGATTTGCTTTATGGAGCTGCCCATAAAGGTTGTGAATTGCAACACGATGAGTGCTATGGCAATGATGGCGTATATCCAATAAAAATTGAATTTGGGTTTATCGTTTTGGTTTTTGTTGTTACCAAAAAAATTGTCGTTGTCGTTATTTTTTTTATTTTCTGGATTGCTCATTTTTATTTATTTCGATGGTGATTCATTTTTGAGTCTTTAAAAACTGTTATTTTCGCTTGTTGTGCTTTTTTTTAGGCTTCTTGGTGTTGGGTTTTTTGCCCGTCGTTCCAGAGGTCTTCGATATTGTAGAAGTCTCGGTATTCTTTGAGGAATATGTGGACGATGCTGTTGGCATAGTCCAATAATATCCATTGTGAGTTTTCTCTGCCTTCGATGCAGAAGGGTCTTTGGTGTGCATTTTTCCAGATTTGGTCTTCTACGCTTTCTGCTATGGCTCTGGCTTGTGTGGTGGAGTCTGCGGTGCAGATGAAGAAATGGTCTGCGGGTGCTTCTTTGAGTTTGGATAGGTCTAATGAGACGATTTCTTTGCCTTTTTTTTCTCTGATTGCAAACAATATCAGGTCATTCAATACATTATCTGCGTTTTTTGTTGCAGTTTTGGGGTTTGTTTTTTTTGCCATTGTAATTGGTTTTTAGTCTATCTTTGCAAAAATAAGAATTATTTGTGTTGGATACTGCGTTTATTGGTAAAAACTTAATTTATTTAGAAGAAACATCATCTACCAATGACTTTTTGGTGCAACTATTGAGCCAAAACCCGTTTTTGGTTCAGGGGACTGTCGTTTTGGCAGGTTACCAAACGGGCGGCAGGGGTCAGCAGGGTAGTTGTTGGCAAAGTAATAGTAACGAAAATTTGTTGCTTAGTGTTTTGTTTAAGCCAAAATTTTTATTAGCACACGAGCAGTTTGCTTTGAGTCAAGCTATTGCTTTGGGTATTTTAGATTTTTTGAGGTCGGATTTTGGTTTGAGCCGACCTATCTTTGGCATCAAGTGGCCCAACGATTTGTATGTTCTTGGCGTGGAGCGAAAGAAAATTGGGGGTATTTTGATTGAAAATGTGTTGCAGGGCATGTTTGTTCAGCAGAGTGTGGTGGGCATTGGTCTGAACATTAACCAAACGGTTTTTGATTTGAGTTTGCCCAATGCAACGTCTTTGCGGTCTATTTTTGGGATAGATTTTGATGTCCGATTGCTTTGCGGTATGCTGCTGTTGTGTTTAGAGCGTCGGTATTTGCAGTTGCAGAGCGGTGATTTTGGTCAGATTAGGTCAGACTATCTGGCAGATTTGTTGGGTTATGGGCAGTTTCAAATGTTTTTGATTGAGGGCAAACGCTGTCGAGGTCGCATTGTTGGTGTCGATGAATTGGGTTTTTTGATGGTCAGCATCGATGGCATAGTTCTAAAATTCACGAACAAGGCTTTGTCATTTATTTTTTGATTTTTGATTTTTGTTTTTTAGTTTAAGATAATATTCTAAAAATGGGTTCTATAACGCAGCATTTCAAGTAGAGCTCGGGCAGGAATAGGTTTTTATTTTGCAGCGTTTGGAGGTCGTTTTTGAATGATGCCATATACCAATCGTTGTCCTTTTTATTGTTCCAGTTTTGGAGGAGTTGTTGCTGTTGGGCGAGTGTCGTAGCGTCAATGATGTTGATAACTGTTACCTTATTTTGGTCGAAGTGATAGTGTGTAAAATGTTCGTTTTCGATTATTTTGGTGTATTCATTGCCTTGAAAATGCCTTTCTTGAAGCAAAGTTATATAAAATTCCTCAAAATCACAGATAGAGCGGTTGAATGTGACGATGCTGTTTTTTTGTTTCTCTATCAAATCCATCGCACTCAAATGGGCGTTCATCTGCTCGATTTGCCTGCTGAGTTGTATGGTTTTTGATAGATTTTTGACGGAGTTGGTCAGTTCAAACACCGCATTTTTACCCTTTACGATATAGTCTTTTGCACCGTTTCGGTAGGCTTCTATCACCACCATCATCTCTTCCTGAGCCGAGAGCAAGATGGTAAAAATGTGTTCGTGTTGCCGATTGATGATTTTGAGTACGTCGAGACCGCTTTTTTCGGGCAGTATGTAGTCCAGCACCACAATGTCGGGTTGGGCGTTCATCTGAGCCAAAAAATCGTCGCCATTGCCAAAAGTCGTTACCTGAAATGAAGGGTGTTCGTTTTCAAGTTTAAATTTTAAGAGTCTGGCATAGGTCTTGTCGTCTTCAACGATAAAAATGGTAATGTGTTTGTCCATGTCAAATTGTTTAAACCCTGTTTCTTAGTGCCCCAAAACGTTTGTTATCTCGGCAAATATAATTTATTTTTTTAGGGTTTTGTCATTATTTCAAAATTTATTACAAAAAACACCTCATTTGGCTTCCCTTTTTTTTATTTTATGGTACGACAAAGCCCCACAGCGTTTTGAGGTCTGCGGGGCTTTAAAAAATAAACGTGTTTGATTTATTTTCTGATGTTCTTTACTTTTATTATTTTAAGATATTTAGTCTCTTCTTTTTCGGCTTGGCTTTTTCTCTTCTCGTTTGGCAAAATAGCCGTCTCGTTTGTTTTCGCCACCGTCGTTGTCGCTGCTATAAATCTTTTCGGTTCTGCCGCCGTAGCTTCCGCCGCCGCCATGGTTTCCGCCACCGCCATAGCTCCCGCCGCCGCCATAGCTTCCGCCACCGCCGCCGCCATAGCCGTTGCTTCGGGGTTTGAACTCACGCTTGCGTTCGCCACTGTTTCCGCCGCCGTAGTTGCCTTCGCTGCTGGTTTCGTTTTTGGTGCGGTCGGCATATTCAAGTTTAAGGTTTCTGTCGTTTATTTTTGTGCCTTTGAAGGCGTTGAGCAGTTCGGATACTTCACTTTGCTCTACATCAAAAAATGAATTGACGGCACCAATATCCACCCGCCCGATAGCCCCTTTGGGCATTCGGCAGCGTTCGGAGATGAAACGCAAAAAACTACCTGTATCGAAATTATCTTTTTCACCAATGTTGATAAATAAGCGTTCTTTGGAACTGTCTCTGGGCGAACGACCGCCTCCAAAACTGCTGGTGCGTTCGTGTTGGCGTTGTTCAAAATTGGCTTGGCGGTCGGTGGGATTGTCAAGGCGACTATCACGTCGGCGTTCCTGAAAATTGAGGTCCACCGCATTTTTATAATACTTAAAGAAACGGTCAAATTCCATTGCAGCAACCCGTTTAACGATTTCTTCCTTCGAGAGGTCTGCAAATCGCTCTTCGATGGCTGGCAAAAACTCTTCGTATTGGTTGTGTTCGACGGTAAGGTTTTTGATGTTATCCAAGAAATGAAAAAACTGAACTTGGCACACCTCTTGCCCATTTGGAATCATGAGGCGTTCGATGGGTCTTTTAATCATTTTTTCGACTTGTCGGAGTTTAAACACTTCTTTGGAATGGATAATGCTCATACAAATGCCTTTTCTACCTGCTCGGGCTGTTCGTCCGCTTCGGTGCGTATAAATTTCGAGGTCGTCGGGTAGCGAATAGTTGATCACGTGTGTTACATTATCCACGTCGATGCCTCTGGCGGCTACGTCGGTGGCAATCAGTAGGTTGAGCGAGCGTTCTCTAAAACGATTCATGACCTTATCCCGTGCTGGCTGCGATAGGTCGCCGTGTAGTGCGTCGAT
>JAYWHZ010000065.1:0-16877 GCA_043777395.1 Bacteroidota bacterium | reverse complement strand
TGGGCGGCGGGTAAAGTCAAACGCAAGCGGCGGCACAGACCACGGCTCGGGCGCACCGCTGTTTTTGTTTGGAAATAAGGTCAATAGTGGCGTGTTTGGCAACAGTCCCAACATTTCGGCTACGCCAGCACAAAACGACAACGTGGCGATGCAATACGATTTTAGGTCTATCTATGGTTCGGTACTCAAAGACTGGTTTTGTGTGCCTCAACAAGACCTCAACACCATTTTGCTCAACAATTTTCAGACTATGCCGCTGATAAATAGTGCCGATTGCTTGGCGTTGTCGGCTCACGAACTGAACCAAAAAGCAGGCATTACACTTGTTAATGTCTATCCCAATCCATTTACCGATGGCACTTACATCAAATACAACACCGAAGGCGGACATACGCTTTTGACGGTTTTTGACAACGAAGGGCAAACCATCAGGACGCTCGTCGATGAGACAAAACAAGCCGGCACACACGAAACTTGGTGCAACCTCGACGGGCTTCCCGCAGGCACTTACTACTGTCGTCTTCAAAACGGTATGACGCAGCAAGTAAAACCAATGATAAAAGTACAATAATTATTTGAATAAAAAATATTTTGATTTTAATAAAAACCTTTTGCTTGTACAAAAAGCATGAGGTTTTTGTTTTTTTGTGCGTAAAATGAATTTACAATCACAAATTTGGCTTTCAATTCATTTTTTTTGAGTTAATTTACAGATTGAATTATTTTATTTATGGTTTATTTTTTAATTAAATATAAAAAGTTGATGCGTTACGGTTTGGTTTATGTTGGTATTTTTTTTGGTCTTGGTTTTGGTATGCAAGCCATCAAACCCAAAACGTATGACAAACAAGGGCATTTGGTGGCGGTAAATCGGGTCAATTGGCAAGGCAAACCAGAGGGCGACGCCAACGGTGTGTGGCGTGTCAGGCTTGAATATGAAAACGACCGTCTGGTCAAAACAATGAACACCGACCAAGAGGGAAAAATAATTCAGAGTAGGCTTATTCCGGGTTATATCGTTTATAAATATGACAAAACAGGGCATCTGGTCGAGCGTTTGCACATGGATTTTCGGGATAAAATGAGTGATGTGGGTACGCAAGCCGCCCAAATCAGGTACACCTACGAAAACGGAAAACCCACGGCCGAACAATATTTTAAAGCCAACAACGAAGCCTATTCGAGTGGCGAATTGGGTTTGCACCAAATCCGCTATCAATACAATTTTGAGGGCAAATTGGTGGGCAAAATCTTGCTGGATAAAACAGGAAACCTATGCAAAAACGACAATGTGATTGAGAAATATACCTACAACCAATTAGACCAACTCAATAAGATTGGCTATTTTGCCGACGACAAAGACAAGACCCCAAACAACTATGCTCTGTTTCAATTTAATTCGTTGGGGCAAACGACAAAAAAATCTGTTTATGGTGCCAACAACGACCTACAAAAAGTAACCGATTTCAAATACGATGACGACAAACACATGACCTCAAAAACCGAGATAGACTACGAAGCCAAGTTTAGCTACACATTCAGGCACGAAACCATGCTCGACAACCCCAATTGGACGTGGCAAACGCCGCCCAACCTATCCGATTTGCACACCCGAGATGCCGTCGTTACCTTTGAGGTAGAGGTCGATGCGAGGGGAAATCTGACCAAAGTCGTGCCATTGGAAAACGACAGCGACAACCAAACGACGATATACGAATGCTATTGGGCGTTGTATCAAGCAAAAATTCAGGTTTTGGAAGGCGAACAATCCAAAAAAGGCATGATTACTTTTACTCTATTGGCAGACAAAGCGGAGTAAAATCGGTTTCTATCACGTCAAATTTTGCTTCAAATCCATTAAGAAAGACTTTATTTTTTCCAATTTTTGAATCACCTCCAGCTCCGTCGTTTTGTGTGTTGGGTTGTGTTGGAGTTTCTCTTTGGCACCCTTCAAACTGTATTTTTCTACCTTGATCAGGTGATAAATCAACCGCAGGTTTTCGGTATCTTTTTGAGAAAAAAGGCGATTTTGCTTGCCATTTCGCTTTGGATTAACCAAAAAATCGAACTCATTTGCCCACAAACGCAGCAAAGACACCGATACCTCGAGCTCGGCAGCTATCTCGCCTATGGTGTAGTAAGATTTCATGTTAGGTGTTTGATTGATTGACAAAATCGGGACACAAATCACGGATAACCACCGATGCCAGCATACAACCAAACAAAGCAGGCATATAGCCAATCGTTCCGATAACAGATTTTTTGTTAAATGCCGTGTCGGTTTCAATCACTCGGCTGTGGTCGATGTCTTGGGGCGAAAACACGACTTTGATGCCTGTTTTGATGTTGAGTTGGTTTAGTTTTTTGCGTACATAGCGAGCCAACGTGCAGTTGTAAGATTGGGAAATATCGGCTATTTTTATTAGGCTTGGGTCTGTTTTTCCGCCTGCTCCCATGGCACTTGCGATGCGAATGTTGCGGTCTATGCAGCCTTTGAGGAGTTGAATTTTTGGTGAGAGGGTATCGATGCAGTCCACGACATAATCCCAATGGTTGGTGTCTAATAGCTCGTCAATCTGTTCGTTTTTAAGGTATTGGTCAATGGTTTTTAGGTCAATATCGGGGTTGATGTCTTTTATTCGTTGGGCTAATACGTCTGTTTTGAGTCGGTCTTTGGTGCTATGTAGTGCTGCTATCTGTCGGTTACAATTGCTCAAATCCACCGTGTCGCCGTCTGCGATGGTCAGATGCCCTACGCCACTTCGGGCAATCATTTCGGCACAAATGCCGCCTACGCCACCCAATCCGACCACCAACACACGTGCTTTGTGGAGTGTTTGCAGCGTTTCGTTGCCCAACAGAAGGGCTGTTCTTGATTGCCAATAGGGTATTTGGGTCATTATATTTAAGGAGTATGTTTGGTTTTAAGGTGTTTTAGGTCTAATTTTTGCTCGATTCCATCAAGTAGGCTTTCATAAATTCCATTAATGTAAATCCATCTAACACTTCTTGGACGTTGGAGGTTTCGTAGCCCGTTCGGTTGTCTTTGATGAGTTTGTAGGGGTGTAGCACGTAGCTTCGTATCTGCGAACCCCATTCTATTTTCTTTTTTGTGGCGTTGTGGGCATCTCTCACCTCGTTTTGTTTTCTTATTTCGAGTTCGTAGAGTTGCGATTTAAGCATTTTTAAGGCTCTGTCTTTGTTTCCAAGTTGGCTTCGTTCTATTTGGCACACGATAACGATGCCCGTTGGGTGGTGTGTGAGTTGGACTTTGGTTTCGACTTTGTTTACGTTTTGCCCGCCGGCACCGCCGCTTCGGGAGGTATGCCAAGTGATGTCGGCATCTTTTATTTCGATGTTGATGTCGTTGTCCAGTAGCGGATAGGCATAGACCGATGCGAAGGAGGTGTGTCGGCGGTTATTGGCATCAAATGGAGAGACCCGCACGAGCCGGTGAACGCCGTTTTCAGATTTCAGGTATCCGTATGCAAATTCGCCTTCAAACTCGAGTGTTACCGATTTTATGCCTGCACCTTCCCCGTCTTGTATATCGACTTCACGCACTTTGAGACCATTTTTTTCGCCCCACATGGTGTACATGCGCATGAGCATAGCAGCCCAGTCGCAGCTTTCGGTTCCGCCTGCCCCAGCATTGATGGTCAAGATGGCGTTCATGGTGTCTTCTGGAGCCGAGAGCATGTTTTTAAATTCGAGTTCTTCTGTGGCGTTGAGGGTTTGTTGGTAATGCTCTTCGAGTTCGGTTTCTGATATTTCGTCTATCTCAAAAAACTCTTGGTAAACGACCAGTTCATCTATTTTTTTTTGGAGTTGTTGGAAGGCATTGACCCAAATTTTTTCGTTTTTTGTCGATTGCAGTATGGTTTCGGCTTGTTTGGCATCATCCCAAAAATTGGGTGCTTGTGCTTGTGTTTCTACGGTTTTTATCTTATCCAATTTGGCTTCTATCCCGATATATTCGTACAGGTTTTGGCTTCTATTGATGAGTTCTTGGAGTTGGTCTGTACGCATAAAGAAATTGGGCTAAGGTGTTATTTTTTTTTGATGGAGCAACAAAGATACAAACAATTGATAAGATTGGCGATTTTTGGCACTTTTTGGGGTTATGATTTTTTTTGATTGATAATTTCTTTTTAAATAAATCACCAAAAAAACCCTCAAAATCTTTTCAGACCGTCGAGGGTTTGGTTTATCCACCGGTTTTGATGGTTAAGTCATTTTGTAAAACAAATAAATTAGGCTTTGGTCTCCAATACTTTTTTGGACAAGCGGAGTTTACCCGTTTTTTTATCTATTTCTATGAGTTTAACGGTCAGTATGTCGCCTTCTTTCAGTTTTGAATCCTGCATGGTTGCTATCCGTTCGTGGCTTATCTCCGAAATGTGTAGCAAGCCATCTTTGCCGGGCATAATCTCTACAAAAGCACCAAATTCCATGATGGTTTTTACTTTTCCTTCGTAGATGGCGTTGAGTTCGGGTTTTGCCGTGATGGCTTTGATGCGTTGGAAAGCACGTTCCATGCCCTCTTTGTCGCTCGAAAATATTTCTACGATACCTTTTTCATCTTTTTCTTCGATAGAAATTTTGGTGTTCGATTCTTTTTGAATTTCCTGAATAACCTTGCCGCCAGGTCCAATAACGGCACCAATCTGCGAGCCATCAATGATGATTTGAATGATGCGTGGCACGTGAGGTTTGTAATCGGCACGGGGTTGGGTAATGGTTTTTGCCATTTCGTCTAAAATATGCAAACGACCCGTTTTGGCTTGCTCCAACGCTTGAATTAGCACGGGATAAGGCAAACCGTCTATTTTTATATCCATTTGAACGCCGCAGATGCCTTTTTGAGTGCCTGTAACCTTAAAATCCATGTCGCCCAAATGGTCTTCGTCGCCCAAAATATCCGAAAGTACCGCATACTTAGAGCCATCGGTAATCAAACCCATTGCAATGCCCGAAACGGGTGCTTTGAGCTGAACGCCAGCGTCCATGAGTGCCATTGTGCCAGAGCAAACGGTTGCCATCGACGACGAGCCGTTCGACTCCAACACATCAGAGACCAAACGAATGGTGTAAGGGTTGATGTCGCTTGTGGGTAATACTTGTTTGAGCGAGCGCATAGCCAAGTTGCCGTGTCCCACTTCTCGCCGTCCCACGCCACGCATGGGGCGTACCTCCCCCACCGAAAACGGCGGAAAGTTGTAGTTGAGTTGAAACCGGTTGTAGCCCTTAAACATAGCACCATCAATCATCTGCTCGTCGTCTTTCGAGCCAAGCGTAACGGTGGCTAAGGCTTGGGTTTCGCCCCGTGTGAATATCGATGAGCCGTGTGGTGTGGGCAGGTAATCGACTTCGCACCAGATGGGGCGTATTTCGGTGGTGGTTCTGCCGTCGAGGCGTGTGCCTTCGTCGAGAATGACGCTACGCATGGCTTCTTTTTCGGTGTCGTGAAAATATTTTTTTAATAAAAACTTATCAAATTCTTTTTCAGGGTTTATTTCTTTTTGGGCTTCTACAAACGATGCTTTCAAATCATCAAATGCTTGTCCTCTGGCTTTTTTCTCGCTTGGCACTTTGGCGATGGCTTTGCACGGGTCGAAGCAAAAGTCGTGAATGAGTTTTTTGAGGTCTTCGTCGTTTCTTTCGTGGCTGTATGTTCTGATGGTTTTGCCGAGTTCTTGTTGGAGGTCAAGTTGTGCTTGCACTTGTAGTTTTATGGCTTCGTGTCCAAGTTTTATGGCTTCTATCAGGTCGTCTTCTGAGCATTCTTTGGCTTCGCCTTCGAGCATGACCACGTTGTCCATTGTTGCTGCCAAGAGAAAATCCATGTCGGCAATTGCAGCTTCTTTGATGGTTGGGTTTATTTTGAGTTTGCCTTCTACTCTGGCTATTCTGACTTCTGATATTGGTCCGCCAAAGGGAATATCGGATACGGCAATGGCACACGATGCGGCAAGAGCGGCGAGGCTATCTGGTGCCACGTTTTCGTCGGCAGAGATGAGGTATAGCAGCACTTGAGTGTCGGCGTGGTAGTCGTCGGGAAAAAGCGGTCGTAAGGCTCTATCGACCAATCGGCTGATGAGTATTTCATATTCGGAGAGTCTGCCTTCACGCTTATTGAAACCACCCGGAAAACGCCCATTGGCGGCATATTTTTCTTGGTAATCGACCGAAAGTGGCAAAAAATCCATGTCTTCTTTGGCATCTTTGTTGGAGCATACGCTTGCCAAAATCATGCAGTTTCCTTGTCTGATGACCACTGAGCCGTCGGCTTGTTTGGCGAGTTTACCGGTTTCTATGTGTATTTGTGTACCATCGGGCATGGTGATGGTTTTGGTGATGATATTCATTTTTTTTTAATTTAAGGTTTAAAAAAAGAGTTTTTTTGCAAGCATATACGCCTTTTGGGTTTAGTGCTTGGCTGGTGTTTTATACACAAAGGCGATTGCTTTGTTATGTGCAACCGCCTGTATGGTATGTTTTTGGGTTGATGCGAATGGTTTTGGGTTACTTTCGCAGACCCAATTTTTCGATTAAGGCACGGTAGGCGAGTACGTCGTGTCGTTTGCGGTAGTTGAGCAGGCTTTGTCGTTTTCCGACGAGGTCTTTGAGTGCTTTTTGGGTTGAAAAATCTTTACGATTTTTTTTGAGGTGTTGGGTCAGGTCGCTAATTCGAGTTGAAAAGAGTGCAACTTGGCTTTCTACCGAACCGGTGTCGGTGGGTGTGCTGCCATATTTGGCAAATATTTCTTGTTTTTGTTCTTTGGATAAAGACATCGTTTGCAGCTATTTATTAAATTATGGTAGATATTGACATTATGAGGTGCAAAAGTACAAACTTTTTTTCACAAAACATTTTTTTTTAGATTTATTTTTAAAATAGAATATTTTTAATTGTTTTCGAGTTTGCAAAAAAGCAGAAAAGTGATAATTAATTTTTTTCTTTTGGTTTTATGTGTTAATTTTGCAGTTTTCAATTCACTTTTTTCGGCGTGTGTTTTGGATATACGCCTACATCAGTTTCAGTATAATAGTTTTTTAGTTTAGACGATGATTTATGTTACCCGCAAAGCCCATTTCAATGCAGCCCACAAACTCTACAACCCCAAATGGGACGCAGCGACCAACGAGGCGGTGTTTGGAAAATGTGCTAATATGAATTGGCATGGACATAATTTTGAACTTTTTGTAACCGTAAAAGGACTGCCAGACCCAGAAACGGGTTTTGTTATCGACCTAAAGCTGCTTAAAAACATTGTGAACACCAACGTGATTGAAAAGTTAGACCACAAGAATTTGAACTTAGACGTGGATTTTATGCAAGGCAAAATGGCATCGACAGAAACACTTATTGTAGAGATTTGGAAACAATTGGCACCCGTTTTGGACACCCAAACCTACCAACTGCACGCCCTAAAACTCTATGAGACGCAAAACAACTATGCCGAATATTTTGGTGAATGACCTTGATTGAAGCCACACAGTTTGGTCTGATGTGTTTTTTGTTTTGAGTTTTTCAATACACCAAACCCTTCAAACATTTGCCCACTACCATTTTTTAATGAATCAAGTATTTAGAATTTTTTATTAATAACAACACTCGAACCAACCGCAGTATACCCACCAAATGAGCCAATCTGTACAATTAGTTTGGGATAAATGCTTATCTATTATCCAAACGCAGCCAGAGGTAACGCCACAAAGTTTTAAGACGTGGTTTATGCCCATCAAACCTGTGCGTTTGGTCGATTGTGTTTTGACGATACAAGTGCCGAGCCAATTTTTTTATGAGTGGCTCGAAGAGCATTTTGTGTCGGCACTTCGCAAGGCAGTCAAGTCTGAACTGGGCAGCGAGGGGCGGCTCGAATATGCCATTGTGATGGACAGCAGCTCGCCAAAAAACAAGCCATTTACCATCAATATCCCGACGGGTTCGGTGGGCAAACCATCGGAGAGCGGCAGCTCCAATTTTTTTAAGACCAAAGGCGAGGGCGACGACATCAAGAACCCGTTTGTCATTCCGGGCATCAAGCGCATCAACGTCGATTCGCAGCTAAATCCCATCTATTCGTTCGATACGTTTATTGAGGGCGAATGCAACCGTTTGGGGCGTTCGGCGGGCTGGTCGGTAGCCAAAAACTCGGGCAGAACGGCTTTCAACCCCTTGTTTATCTACGGCGGCGTGGGGCTGGGCAAAACACACTTGGCACAAGCCATAGGCAATGAAATTAAAAATGAACATGAAAACAAAAATGTGCTTTATGTGTCTTCCGAACGGTTTACCAATCAATTTATAGAGTCTATCAGAAACAACTCCATCAACGATTTTACCAATTTTTATCAAGTGATAGATGTTTTAATCATCGACGATATTCAGTTTTTTACCGGCAAAGAAAAGACGCAAGATATTTTGTTTACCATTTTTAATACTCTGCACCAAAGCAACAAACAGCTCATTTTGACCTCTGACAAAGCCCCCAGAGACCTACAAGGCATGGAAGAACGCCTGCTGTCGAGGTTCAAATGGGGATTGTCTGCCGATTTGCAAGTGCCTGATTTTGAGACTCGAGCAGCCATATTGAGGCAAAAAATGTATTCAAATGGCATCAAAATGTCGTCCGAAGTCGTCGATTATATTGCCCACAACATCAGCAGCAACATCAGAGAATTGGAAGGGGCTTTAATTTCAATGTTGGCACACTCGTCGTATAACCAGCAGTCGCCCGATTTGATTTTTGCCAAAAACATACTCAACAAACTGACCAAAAACGTGTCGGAGGTTAGCCTATCTATACAATCTATTCAAGAAATGGTGGCAGAATATTTCGAGATAACCGTCGATGATTTGCTGTCGAGAACACGAAAACGAGAGATTGCACAAGCCCGCCAAGTGGCGATCTATTTCGTAAAAAAATGTACCAACATGTCGCTCAAATCCATTGGCGATTCGTTTGGAGGCAGAGACCACACCACCATGATGCACTCCTACAAAACGGTTAAAGATTTGATACAAACCGACAAGCGATTTAGGGATTTTATAGAAGATATTAAAATAAAATTAAAGCTGGAATAAACCCAAAAACCAGTTGGCACATAACAAAAAAAAAAAAAATCAAATTCAAAAACAAATCAAAACGCCCGTTGTTTTATCAACTCATTGGAATAAGTTTTAAAGGTTATTGAATTTGGTGTCCCGATGTTGAATTAGGACACCTTTTTATCGTTGTTTTTCTCATTTATACCAGCTATCCAGCCTTTTTCGTTCATAAACCCACCACACACCGCCCAATGAAAAAAAATATTAAACACAAGGTTTTTAGTCTCCTCATCAATGTGTTGGCACTCGGCATATTTCAAAGTTGTAGCTGCCCAAACCAACCCGATGCCACACCCAAACCCAACGCCTACCACCGAATAGACCTGCCCGCAAACCACCAATACAACCGTTACCAAGACCCCAATTGCCCGTTTGCCTTTGAGGTCGAACGCTCGGCAACAGTCCAAAACGTGCCAAACTCAAACTGCTGGAAAAACATAGTCTATCCCAAACTGCAAGCAACACTCTATTTGAGCTACAAAAAAATAAACACCCCAAACGACCTCATAGAATATACCGAAGACAGCTACAAACTCACCTTCAAACACAGCATCAAAGCCAACGCCATCGGCGAGCAACGCATCGGCAAACCAAATCAAAACGTTTATGGATTGCTCTACACCATAGAAGGCAACGCCGCCACGCCTGTCCAGTTTTATTTGACCGACAGCACCCAACATTTTCTAAGGGCAGCACTCTATTTCAATGCCTCGCCCAACGCCGACTCCATTGCACCCGTGTTGCAGTTTATCAAAAAAGACCTCGATAGATTGATACAAACTTTTGAGTGGCAATAACAAACCTACAAAATCACGACGTGATTTCAAAACCATCGCCATCGTTCAAAAAAGGCAGACTATCTCGGGTTTCCTTCAAGTGTTTGGCAGATAATCCAATATTTACAATGCCTTCTTGGTCTATCAGTTCTACTTTTACGCCACCCGTCGCATCTATGAGCATTGAGTTTCCAGAGTGGTAAATGCCGTTTCCGTCGCTGCCCACACGGTTTACGCCCAGCGTATAGGCTTGGTTTTCGATGGCTCGTGCGGTGAGCAGCTGCTGCCAGGCAAAAGCACGACGCTCGGGCCAGTTTGCAATGACCACAAGCACATCGTAGGGGTTCGTTTTGTGGTTTCGACACCAAACGGGAAACCTCAAATCGTAGCAGACAACCAAACGCAGCCGCCAGTGTTTGTAGTCCACCGTGAGCTGCTCGTTGGCATTGCCTGCCGTGAAGTGTTGGTGTTCATTTGCAAGTCCAAAAAGGTGTCTTTTATTGTATATTTGGTAACTTCCATTTGGAAAAACGGCAAACAATCGGTTGTAGTACAAGTCGTTTTCACAGATAATGACGCTGCCAATGACCAAGATGTCTAACTGTCGGGCTGTGATAATCATAAAACGCAACGATTCGCTCTGCTCGGTGCTTGTGGCACAGGTTTTTACGTTCATCGTAAAACCCGTTGCAAAAAGTTCGGGCAAGACCAGCACGTCGGTATTTTTGGCTATAGACCGCAGCATGACTTGGTAGCAAGCCAAGTTGCGAAACACATTTTCCCATGCAATATCTGCTTGTATAAATGAAACATTTAGGTTATTGGACAACATTCAATCAAAAAAATTAAAAATAAAATCAGGGTAGATAAAAAATCAAATGAAAAGCATTTATTTTGGACAGTGTTTTTTAACAGTTTTTAATGTTTAAAGAAAAAAATTGTGTAAAATTATGAATAATGAACCACATAAAAATTGTGCATCAAAAATAAAGTCGTACATTTGTCCTATCGAATTGGCATTTGAGGCAGTTGCAGTTTTTGACTTCAATTTTTTAGCCAAAAAATGTCCTAATTCAGGTTTTAGGTGGGTTTAGGGCTTGGAGAAGTGATTTTTCCTTGCCCTTCTTTTTTTGTTTGCCATTGAGCGTTTAAGGTTTTGACAAACATCCTTTTTTTAACAATTGCCTTGCCCAACGTTTAAAATAATACCTTTCAGACCCCAAAAAATTAGATCTATTTGAAGGCAATCAACCAAACTTTGCGGTAAATTGCTTCATGACATCAACCAAAACCTGCACCGATTCTATCTCCATTGCGTTGTAGATAGAGGCTCTAAATCCGCCAACGCTCCGATGCCCTTTGATGCCCGATATGTTGGCTTCTTTGGTCATGAGCATAAATTTTTCTTCCAGTTCGGGATTTTCCATCACGAAAGTGATGTTCATCGTCGAGCGGTCTATGGGGTCGGCTACTGCGGCTTTGAATAATGGATTGCTATCTATCTCTTGGTACAAAAGTGTTGCTTTGGCGTTGTTTCGGGCTTCTATGGCTTCCAAACCGCCTATTTTTTCTATCCATCGCAGCACCAACATCGAGCAATAGACCGCAAACACGGGCGGCGTGTTGTGCATCGATTCGCCTTTTATCTGTACTTGATAGTCAAGCATTTTGGGGAGAGAGCGACCTGTTTTGCCCAAAATATCATTTTTGACAACCACCAGCGTTGTACCCGCTGGTCCCATATTTTTTTGAGCACCCGCATAAATCAATGCAAAACGACTGAAATCCATCTGTCGGCTAAACATTTCGGAGCTCGTATCGGCAACCAAAGGCACGTTTTGAGGTATATCGGGCAGGTT
Source organism: Bacteroidota bacterium (assembly GCA_043777395.1). Classification (GTDB taxonomy): domain Bacteria; phylum Bacteroidota; class Bacteroidia; order UBA7662; family JAYWHZ01; genus JAYWHZ01. Next base: position 5,127 of record JAYWHZ010000065.1, on the reverse strand, counting down.
GGTGATGCGTGTGCCAAAAATTGTGTTGTTGGTGGTGATGTGAAAATAATCGGCTGTGTCAGGCACGACCACATTTTTGGGAATATAGTTGAAGTTTGTATCTTCGGAGCTGGCAACCACCGCTACCTCGCCATAGAGTTGGGCATCTTTGATGGCAGCCGTAGCCCAAGTGCCTGTGTTGAGGTAGGCAGCATTGGTTTTGAGGAGGTTCATCGGCACCATAGCAAATTGGAGGCTGGCACCGCCCTGCAAAAACAGAGCCGTGTAGTCATTGCCCAAGCCCATGAGTTGTTTGGCACGGCTGCGAGCCTCTTCCATCACATCGACAAACGAGGGGTCTCGATGCGAAATTTCTAAGATAGATAAACCTTTGTAAAAATTGGTACAGGCTGCTGCTGCTTGCTCTAAGACCTCTTGGGGCAAAATGGCTGGACCTGCCGAAAAATTATGAATTTTACTCATTGTTTTAAACGTTTTTTTTAATGTTTTTATAAGTTTGAGAATATTTTAGGCGATATGTTTTTGATGTTGATGTTTTTAATGATTTGTTGCCATATTTAGTCTTCGATATTAGCTAAGTGTATCATCAATTGTTCGAGTTGTTTGGTGGCTAAGGCTGTGGAGCAAGTATAATCGTTGAAAATCATTGAAAAAACCAAATTTCTCTTCGATTTTGTCGTTACATAGCCCGAATAGCCCCTCACATGGCGAATGTATCCGCTCTTGGCTCTGATGTTGCCTTCGGCTAATGAACCCTTGCACAAGCCTTTGAGCGTTCCCGAAACGCCTGCAATGGGCAGCGACTCGTAGAATGTGTTTTTGTATTGACTTTTGGTTCTCATGTAAGCCAATATTTCGGTCATCTGTTTGGGTGTTATGGTGTTTTGGTGTGATAGTCCGCTGCCGTCCATCAGGCTCATGCCATCGGTATTGATGCCTTTGGTTTGCCAAAAAGACTTGATGGCTACCTCGCCCGAGTCGGTGTTGCCCTCGCCCGAAAACCGATAGGCTAAGTGTTTAAACAAATGTTCGGCATATAGATTCATGCTATATACGTTGGTAACTTTGACGATGTGTTTGAGTTCGGGCGAATTGATGACGTGAATGATTTTGCGTTTTTCGTTTCGGTTTGGCACTTCTATCTTGGCACTTTTCATTCGGCTGATGGTCGAAGACCCATAGAGCGTCGCAATGCCTTTTTGAAACAATCGGCTTTCCAAGGCATTGGCAAGCAGATAGGCTGGGTCTGGTATCGAACCTTGGATGGTGTAGCTCGCTCGACCTCGTGGAATGGTGCCTTTGAGAATGCGTTTGCCATCGAGCGGCGAGCCATAGATGGCAGAGGCATCGCCTGTGGCGGCAATGAGCTGGTTTTCGATTTTGAGTTCGGGTACAAATGGATAAACATCTTTAATATCGACTTTTCCGCCTGTTTTGTTTTCGCTTGCCAGCACGAGGTTGAACGTATTGTCAAACACCGACAAGCCGCAGGCGGCAGCCCCATAGTAGTTGCCAATGTCTTCCCAGGTCCACGAAGCCGGAATATCACCTTTGAAAGCACCTACATCGGCTATGATTCTACCATTTATTTTTCTGATGCCTGCCTTGGCTACGGCGTCGCACCATTGGTTCAAAAAATAGTCTCTGTTGTTGAGCAAGGTATCAAAATATTGGGAGCCCAGCGAGGGGTCGCCGCCGCCTACAATGTAGATGTTGCCGTTGAGGATTCCTGCGGTGTCTATCGTGCCACTATATGCCACCAGTGTTTTGAAACGAGCGGTATCGCTCATGATTTCGAGTGCTGTGGCTGTGGTAATTATTTTGAGGTTTGAGGCAGGTACGAGGCTGTATGTAGCGTTTAGCGATGTTAGGGTTTCGTTTGAGTTGAGGTCTGTAACGTGAATGCCTATCTTTGCAGTCGTAAATCCTTTGATTTGGTTTATGCTTCGGGCAACGCTATCGAATGTAGAGCGGTTTTTGGGCGAATGGGCAACCGCCACGTTTTTGTATTGGCTGATGTCTTTTTGGGCTTGGGCGGTTTGGTTGGCTGCGAGTTGCAGAGCAAATAGCAAGAAAAAGGCGATTGTGGCTTTATGATATTTTATTTTTGAGTTATACATTTTTTGGATTGACTAAAACAGATGAGGACAAACGGTGTTGGCATGCAGTGTCTGGTTGCTTTTTAACGATAATATAGGTTGCCGTGTTGTGTTCATTAAAAAGAATAGATGAACGATTGTGTCGCAAAGGTAGCAATTTTGTTGTTTACAGATGTAAATTTATATTTTTTGATTTGAAATGGGTCTATTGTCTTAAAAATTAATGAATGGTTTTTGGGTTTATATTTGCAGCGTATTTGTCAAAAAGGTGTTTAAAAAATGATAATTTTGATTACCTTTGTAAAATTCAAAAACCAAAAAGACTCCAAAAACACCATTAACGAGGTAGATTTGAGGGCTAAAATTCGTTTATTGATACAAATCATACAACACATTAGATATGGATTCAAACTTTATAGACTACGTCAAAATACTATTCAGGTCGGGCAATGGCGGTGCTGGTAGCGTGCATTTTCACCGAGATAAGTTTACAGCCAAAGGTGGACCCGACGGCGGCGACGGCGGCAGAGGCGGCAACATCGTGCTCAAAGGCAATGCCCAACTCTGGACGCTCCTCCACCTCAAATACAAAAAACACATCTACGCCACCAACGGTGTCAATGGCACAGGGTCGCTCTGCACGGGTGCCGATGCCCCAGACATCATCGTGGAGGTGCCACTGGGAACCATTGCCAAAGACCCCGACACGGGCGAGGTACACTGCGAAATAACCCAACACGACCAAACCGAAATACTGCTTGCAGGCGGCAGAGGCGGGCAGGGCAACGACCATTTTAAGACACCAACCCGACAAACGCCCCGTTTTGCACAGCCGGGCATGGAGGGCTACGAGGCTTGGAAAATTCTTGAACTCAAAGTCCTTGCCGACGTGGGGCTGGTGGGATTTCCCAATGCGGGCAAATCGACGCTGCTATCGGTCGTTTCGGCTGCAAAACCCGAGATAGCAGATTATCCATTCACCACGCTGGTGCCAAACTTGGGCATGGTGGCTTATAGGGGTTTTCAATCGTTTGTGATGGCTGATATTCCGGGCATTATCGAAGGGGCATCGGCAGGTAAAGGGCTTGGTGTGAGGTTTCTCAGACACATAGAACGCAACGCCATACTGCTGTTTTTGATACCAGCCGACAGCAACGACATCAAAAAAGAATACGAAATACTGCTCAACGAACTCAAAACATACAACCCCGAACTCTTGCACAAACAACGCTTGTTAGCCATCTCAAAAGCCGATATGCTCGACGAAATCATGATGAAACAAATGAAAAAAGAACTCCCCAAAGGCATCGAAAATATTTTTATATCTGCCGTTTCGAACTATAATATTCAAAAACTAAAAGACAAACTCTGGAAAATAATGAACGGATAAACCATAAAAAAGCACCAAAAAGCCTAAAAACCAATGGATAACAAAGAAAAATTTACCCATATCCTACAAAAATATTTGCCTCTGCCAAGCCTCGAACCCATCCTAGAATTGATTTTGAAAAGCAAAGTCGTGTTTAAAATTACCAAAAAACGGGCCACCAAACTCGGCGACTATCGCCCGCCACAATCAACCCAAACACGACACCAAATAACCATCAACAACGACCTAAACCCCTACGGTTTTCTCATTACAACGCTGCACGAACTGGCTCATCTCCAAACCTTTGAACAACACCAAAGCACCAAAAAACCACACGGGCAAGAATGGAAACAAAATTTTAAAGCCATTATGAACCCATTTGTCAGCCTCGATATTTTTCCACAAGACGTTCACCAAGCCCTCCAAAACTACATGAACAACCCAAAAGCATCGAGCTGTAGCGACCCAAACCTCCTAAGGGCATTGAGAAAACACGACACAAACCCCAAAACAAGCCAATACCTCGAAGATTTGCCATTTGGAGCAAGGTTTAAAATAGAAAATGGCGAACTCTTTGCCAAAGGCGAAAAACAACGCACCCGATACCTCTGCCAAAATCTCAACAACCAAAAAATGTACCTCGTGCCTAAGTTGTTAGAAGTCGATTTGATGCCCTAAAAATAGATTCGGGATAAACCACTTGCGTCAAATATAAACCCATCGCAGGCACGCTTTTGCCCGCCCGGCTCCGGTCTTTGCTGCCGATAATCGTGTGTAGGTCTTCGGGCAAAATCTTACCCTTGCCCACCTCGAGCAGCGTCCCGACGATGGCTCTGACCATATTGCGTAAAAACCGATTGGCTTCGATGTCAAACTGCAAGCGTTGGTCTGTTTTGATGCTCCATTGGGCTTCGGATATGGTGCAGTTGTAGGTAGATACTTGTGTATTGGTTTTACTAAAACACTGATAATCAGTATATTGAAACAATATTTTTGAGGCAATGTTCATGGCTTCTATGTTTAAATCTACGGGATAGAAAAAAGATTTATGAGCCAAAAAGGGGTTTTTTTGTTGGTTAATGAAGTAGCTATACCGTCTGCTTGCGGCATCAAAACGGGCGTGTGCCGTTGTTTCGACTTCAAATATCTGGTAGATGGCAATGCTCGTCGGGAGCATCCGATTGAGTTTGAAGCAGAGTTTGGGGGCATCGGCGATGGGCGAAAGGCAATCGAAATGGGCAAAATATTGGGAGGCATGAACGCCAGAATCCGTTCGCCCTTGCCCCAGGGTAGCGATCGGCTCACGCAGGACCAACGTCAGTTGGTCGTTTAGGGTTGCCTGGATAGAGTTTGCGTTGTTTTGGATTTGCCAGCCGTGAAAATCGGTGCCGTCGTAGCCCAATTCAATAAAATAGCGGTGCATCGTGGGTTTTTGTGTACAGTAGATTTAAGTAAGAATGTTATCAAACAGCGAAAAAAAAATTAAACATCTTCGTTTCGGCTCAAATCACGTTCTATCTCTTCTATAAACACAAAATCGGTTGCCTCTTGGTTGGTTGGGACAATGTTTAAGATGGTTTGGAGCTGCGAAATCTCAATCAGTTTTTGAACATTGGGCTGCAAGCAAGAGACAACAAACGAGCCTCCAACGTTGCTACA
>JAYWHZ010000064.1:0-17102 GCA_043777395.1 Bacteroidota bacterium | reverse complement strand
AAGGCAACAACATTTCGGCGACAATCACCGACATAGACGGCACGGTGGCAAACGCCCGATTGTTTTATGCAGTGGGTTTGAGCAACAACACATTTGCCAGCGTAGCCATGACCGTAGGGGCAAACAGCACCTACACGGCGCTCATTCCACCACAAACCGATGGGAGCTACGTCAAATACTACATCAAATCGACCGACAACCAAAACAACACCGCAACCGCATTCGACACCACAGGCTTGAGCTCCGTATATCGGGTTTTGAACAATGGCATCACCAAAATATCTGAACTCCAAAACGCCGTCTTAGCCAATGGAAACTCTATCTATGCAGGCAAAAAAATTAGTTCAAACCTCAACATCAAAGCCAGAATAACAGCCAGTTTGCAAACGGGCGACTTGGGCGTTGCGGTGGTTCAAGATGCCATCGTGCCTTTTTCGGGTATCCAATGCACCTCTGCACCAACCAACGGCTTCGACACGTGGCTGCGTGGCGACAGCATCAGCATCACACAAGCCAAAGTAGAAGAAAATTTTAGTGTAACACGCCTGACCGAAATAACAGCCACAAGGCTCGTGCCAAACCTAAATCCAGCATGGGCTTACCCTTCGCCAAACGTAACGCTCGACTCGCTCGTGTCTCGAACATTCAACAAAGAGCCTTTTGAATCGATGTTTGTACGCTACCAAAATCTCTATGTGGTGAACAAAAACCCAGACTCGCCTGCCAACTTTGGCGAATTTTTACTCTACAAAAACACCACTTCGCTCCGAACCATCGGTTTGCGTGCCGACAATGCCTCGCCCGATTTTACGACGACCTTCAACCTCGATAGCTTGACACAAAACCAAGCCATTCCATACATTCAAGGCATCTTTACGTTTAGTTTTGCAAACTGGAAAGTGCTGCCCCGAAACCGAAAAGATGTTGGTGGATTTGGAGGAACGATTATCGGCATTGACGAACAAAATGGATACAAAACTTTTAATATTTATCCAAACCCAACACTCAATACGATAAACTGCGAGGTCAAAAACGTAAAAAATGTAGAAATATTTAATATTTTAGGTACAAGAGTGGTAGAAATCAACAAAGATATTCCCAATGATTTTGATGTGTCGATGCTCGAACGAGGCATGTATTTTGTGCGAATCATCAATCAAAAAAATGAATTGTTTATCAGTAAATTTATTAAGCGATAAAAATTATTCAATACCATAAATTTATCAAACCCTCTGTTTATCAAAACATTGAGGGTTTTTTGTTTTTAGAAAATGAGGCACTTGTAAGCAAATTTATTAAAAAATAAAAAAATGTATATACAAGCAATTAAATCTTTGCATATACTCGTCGCCTCAATTCTATATTTGAATTAACAACCAACTTTTAACATCTAAAATAATGCGTTCTGTGAGCGTCAATTTTGTGTGTACGTTTTTCATAATTCAACAAAGATAAGATTTTATCATTTGTTGCGGTAGGTTTTTGAATATGCCTTTGTCAAAGAATAAACCTTGCTCCTAAATACCAAACCTTCAAGGTTTAGATATTCTATTTTTAGGTTTATTGATTTTACCTAACCAATTTTACCGATTTGTAGCCATCGATGTTCAAAAAATTACCCATTGCCCTGCTACGTAAGAAAATTTTTTTGTACCAATTGTTGGGATTATTGTTTAAAAAACGCAGCCACTGCCTCGGCACATTTCTCGCCGTCGATAGCCGCCGACACAATGCCGCCTGCGTAGCCTGCACCTTCGGCACACGGAAAAAGCCCTGCTATCTGGCTGTGCATCAATGTATTGTGGTCTCGGGGAATGCGTATCGGCGACGATGTTCTCGACTCGGTGGCTACCAACACAGCTTCGTTGGTTAGGTATTGAGGCGTTTTTTTACCCAATTGTGTGAGACCCTCTTGCAGGCTTTGATACACAAACGGAGGCAATACCGTTCTCAAATCTACACTTTCCAAACCGCATTGGTAGCTCGACTGCGGCAGGTCGTTTGAGGTCTTGTTGTTTATAAAATCACCCATGCGCTGGGCTGGTGCCGAGAGGTTTTTTCCACCTTGCTCAAAGGCTTTTTGCTCCACGTTTTTTTGAAATTGAAGGGCTGCCAAAGCCCCAAATTTTGGATTGAGATTGCCCAAATCCGAAATTTTGATTTCTGTTACGAACCCCGAATTGGCAAACGGGTTGTTGCGTCGAGAGGGCGACCAGCCGTTGGTCACGACCTCGCCCTGTGCCGTGCCGCAAGGGGCAATGATGCCGCCAGGACACATGCAAAACGAGTACACGCCCCGCTGGGCTACCTGCGTGGTGAGTTGGTAGCTGGCGGGCGGCAAAAGTGGGTTTTGGGCGTTGGTTTTGTATTGAATTTGGTTGATGAGTGCTTGCGGGTGTTCTATTCGCACGCCCAGTGCAAAGGGTTTGGCTTCGATGGCAATGTTTTTTTGGTCTAAGAGTTCAAAAATGTCTCTGGCAGAGTGTCCAGTTGCTAAAATGATTGCTTTGGCAGGTATATGCGTGTTTTTTTGTGTTCTGATGCCTGCTATTTGGTCAAAAGCCACGACAATGTCTGTGAGTTGGGTATCAAAATGGATTTCTCCGCCACATTCCACGATTTTTTGGCTTATGTTTTCGATTATTTTGGGCAGTTTGTTGGTGCCAATGTGTGGGTGAGCCTCGATTTTTATGTCTGGGTTTGCCCCAAAATGTGCGAAGATATTCAGAATCCGTTCTACGTCGCCCCTTTTGTTGCTTCGGGTATAGAGTTTTCCGTCGGAGTATGTGCCTGCTCCGCCTTCGCCAAAGCAGTAGTTGGAGTTGGGGTCTATGGTGCGTTCTCGGTTTATTTTGGCGAGGTCTCGTCGGCGTTCTCTGACGTTTTTTCCCCGTTCGACCACGACGGGCTTCAAGCCCAACTCAATCAACCTGAGGGCGGCAAACAGCCCTGCTGGACCTGCTCCTACCACAACAACTTCGGGCGAAAGGGCGACGTTTTGAAGGTTGAGGCTAAAATCTGGCTGTTGGTTGGCTTCATCTTCATTGAAAAAAATCGTTATTTTTAAATTGATTTTAATTTGTTTTTGCCGAGCGTCGATAGATTTTTTGGCAATGGCAAATCGGTATATTTCTGTTGTATTGAGTTGTTTACAGATTTCTTTTGCTATCAAGGCGTTGTTTTCGGCAGTTTCGGGTTGTACTATCAGGTCGATTGTTTGGGGCATTGTTGGGTGTTGTTGGTTTTATGGCTCTTTTGGCAATGGGGTTTGGGTGTTTCAAAAGTACGAAACAATTTTTGGTTTGAGGCATAAAATATTCATTTCATCAAAATTTTTGGGGTATCATTTTTTTAGAGTGTTCCGACTAATCTGATGTTCAATTGCCTATTTGTGAGGTAGTTTGGTATCGGAAACATGTTGCCGCCGGTGTCTCTGAGCCACGTAAACGAAACGGTATTTCGGATTTGGAGCAGGTTGAACACCTCGACGCTAAGCCAGAGCGTCTTAAAATTTTTGACAAAGCTCGACGTTTTGAAGCGTTCGCCTTGCCCGATGAGTTGCTTTGAAAATCCAATATCTACCCGTCTGTATGGCTGCATACGGAGTCCATTTCTAAACCGTTGGAGGTTAGAAAACTCTTGCAAATAGGGCGGACCAAAGGGCAGTCGAGTGCCATAGACCAAGTTCATATTGACTTTGTAGGAAGGGTTTTTGGGCAGATAGTCTTGAAACATAATGCTAAAATTGACCCTTTGGTCGGTGGGTCTTGGTGTGTAGCCGATTTCTTGTTTTTTGCCATCGGTGTCGGTGTAGGTGTCGCCCAAAATATCTTCACGGGTTTTGAGCAGCGAGATGGTAGCCCACGATTCGAGTGTGCCTACAAATTCGCCGTTGATTCTAAGGTCTAAGCCTGTGGCGTAGCCTACGGCTTGCTGGTTGGAACGGTATCGGAGCCTGACGTTGTCTATGTCGTAGGGGATAATGCTTGTGAACTGTTTGTAGTAGGCTTCGGCAACAAATCGGAAGGGTCTGTTCCAGATTTTGAAGGTGTAGTCGCTGCCGATGAGTGCTTGCAGCGAGTGTTGTGCTTTGATGTTGGCGTTGAGAGAGCCGTCGTAGTTTCTCATTTCTCTATAAAAAACGGGTTGTGCATAGATGCCTGCGGCGCCTCTTAGTATCCAGTTTTTTTGGTCTATGGGTTTGAGCGAGAATTGTATTCGGGGGCTTAGGACGAGCTGCTGGTTAAACGACCAATAGTTGTATCGCATGCCTGCACTTACTTCCAATTGTTTGAGCCAGTTGAAGTTCCAAGTGTGTTGCACAAAGCCCATTATTCGGTTTGAGTTGACGGTGTTTTGGGCATTATAAAATTCGTTGAGTGTGATGATGCTGTCGCTAAACGACTGGATAGGGAGCGAATAATCGACCGAATCGACTCGGCTCCATTCATAGAGTTTGTCGTCTATCTGGTCGTGTTGTAGTTTTACGCCCCATTGTGTGAGTCCATATTGGTTTTCGTTTGAGCCTTTGTGTTCTATGTTTGTGATGTTGGCTTTGAGTCTGTTTCGTCCATATCGGTGAAATGTTCCATCTCCGATAACAAATTTTATTTCTCCAAAATTGCTCGAGCTCAGGTCGTTGTCTGTGATACCGATTTGGTAGCTGCCTTCTATGTCAAAGTTTTCTTGTTCGTTGGCGTTGTAGTTAGAGGCAATGAATTTGAGTTGTGTGCGTTTGTTGAGTTGGTATTTTGCCGTCGAAGCCAGTGTGAGGGTTTGGTATTCTGTTACCTCTTTTCCTTCGTAGTAAACGTCGAGTTTGAGGCTTGTCGAGACGGTTCCAAAAGATGTGCTTTGTGTCTCGGGTACGAAATCAAATTTGTTGGTTGAGTAGTTTGCCATCAATCCAAATTCCCATTTTTCGTTTTTTTGATACGATATGTAGCTTTGTATGTCGCTTGCCGAAGGTGCGTAGATGCCCTTTGTGTCGAGCGTTCCCAGCAGGTTGGAGAGCGTTCGGTAGCGGGCTGCAAAGATGTAGGTCAATGTCTTGCTTTTGTTTGTGCCTTCAAAGTTGAAGCCGCCGCCGAGCAAGCTCCCGTTGATGCCTGCGGCAAAGCCCGTGGGTTTGCGGTACTGAACGTCGAGTACAGAGCTGAGCTTGTCGCCATATTTGGCTTGAAAAGCACCCGCCGAAAATACGATAGACCCCACCATGTTGGGGTTTATAAAACTCAAACCCTCTTGCTGCCCCGACCGAGTGAGCAGCGGTCTATATATTTCGACATCATTGACATAGACCAGATTTTCGTCAAAGTTGCCGCCTCTGACCGAGTATTGGGAGCTGAGCTCGTTGTTGTTTTTGGCACCAAACGACTGCAAAATCATTTCAAAATTGCCCGAAGGGTTTGCCAGTGCCGTGCTTATCTTGGGGTCGATGCGTTGGATACCCGTTCGGCTGTCGCTTTCTCGCCCTTGAATGACGACCTCTTTGATAGATTTTATTTTTAGGGCAATGTTGATGTTTTTTGTTTCATTTTCATTAACAAAAATCCTGATGTTTTGGGTTTCATAATTGATATAAGAGCATCGCAAGACCACATCGGTATTGGCTGGCACCAAGATTTGAAATTCGCCTTTGGCGTTGGTCGAGGTTCCTTTTTCGGTTTGTTGCACATAGACGTTGGCAAATTGGAGCGGCAGGTTGGTGTCTACTTCTGTGACGATGCCCGTTATCTTGGCGGTTTTTGTGGTGCTGTTTTGGGCAAACAGAAGGGTAGGGGCAAGGGCGATGGCGAGCCACAAAGCGGTGTGTATCAAAAATGGGTTTCTGGTCGGGTGAAGCGTCATTGGGTCGGGTACAAAAAAATTATGACTTAAAAGTTTTCTAATTCAAGTGCAAAATAAACGAAAAAAGTTTAGGTTTGGTATGTTCATGCTTGGACGATGTAAGGTTTGGGCGTTTTTAAGATGTTGGAGGCTAAAATAGTTGGCTTGTCGTTTGTTTTTTTGCTTTCATTTGGTGTGTGGTGTGTTTTGGTGTTTAGGCATTGGATTATAAAATTAATCTCATTCGATTGAAAAGAAATTCTTATTTTTGTGCTCGTTTTCAAAGCTATTGTTTGTCCAAGTCTTGTTGTCCTGCATTATATTTCAACGCCATTTTTTTTTATCAAAATGCCTTGTTGCCTTGTTTGGGTGTTTGGTGGTTTTGGGTGCTGTCGATGGCTTTTCGCAGACCAAGCCCAGCAGCCTGAGGGCATATCAGACTCGGCTCAGAGCCATGCCCAAATACCTCAACACGCCCAACGACACGCTTTTGCCGCACCGCATTGTGGTGTACCGAGCCGTGTCTGTTCCCTATCCTGCCGATGGCGTGTTTGAATACAAGCCGCAAAAGGTCAGCAAACGCATTGTTTATAAACCCGACTACCGAAAAGTGAACCACCAAGCGGGTGTTTTTTACTATCTGATTACGCTTTTGGGTCTTTATGCCTTGTTTACAAATCAAAATAAGGAGCAAGCCAGCAATCTTTTGCTTGCCATTGTGAGTCCCAATGTTGCGACACGCATTTACAAAAACACCTACCGTTTTTCGATAGAAAATTTTTTTTATACCTTTTTGTTTGTCGTTACCTTGGCTGTTTTTGCCGACAAGCTCCTTCGTTATTTTGAGTATCAGATGGTGTTTCAAAACCAGATGTTTGGTTTCAAAGAAATCGTGTTGCTCTTGGCGGGTCTTTATGTGGTTTACTATGTGTGCTATCTGGCTTTGGGTTTGGCATTAAAGATAGACGAGCAAGTCAAATATTATCTCTACAACTTGCTTTTGATTAACCAGCTGATGGGTTTTTTATTGACCATCGCCTTGCTGTTCAATTTTTTTGGCACGCCGCCCGTTGCCCAGTTTGGCTTGTATGCGTCGATGGCGTTGATTGGTGCTTATTTTTTGATTAGAGCCTACAAAATATTAGAAATTGGCAATAAATTATTCGTTTATAAGAAGTTTCATTTTGTTTTGTACTTTTGTGCGACCGAAATCATACCCATTTTACTGATAGCAAAAATTTTACTCAAAAATGCCTGAACCAGTTATTCACGAGTATCGGAAAGTTAAAACCATACTAATCTCCTTGCCCGAGCCAGAGCCGGGAAAATCTCCCTTTGCCGACATCGTCAAGAGATATAGCATCAAAGTAGATTTTAGACCCTTCACACACGTCGAGGGGCTTTCTGTCAAAGATTTTAGAAAAGACAAAGTGTATGCCAATGAGTTTACAGCCGTCATTTTTAACAGCCGCAATGCTGTTGATAATTATTTTAGGCTCTGCGACGAGATGCGTATCGAGATACCCAAGAAAGCCAAATATTTTTGCGTCTCAGAATCTATCGCCGTCTATATCCAAAAATATATCCAACTCCGCAAACGCAAAGTGTTTCAAGGCAACGGAAACCTGAACGACCTGATACCGATGATGACCAAACACAAAGACGAAAAATTTTTGATGCCCTGCTCCGATGTCAGCACCAACGCCACCTTTATCAAAGCCGCCGAACAAACAGACATCTATATCAAAGAAGCGATGATGTTCAAAACCGTGTCGAGCGACCTATCCGACCTTTCGGACGTAAAATACGACATACTCGTGTTTTATAACCCTTCGGCTATCAAGTCATTGTTTGAAAATTTTTCTGACTTCGAGCAAGGCAACACACAGCTTGCCGTCTTTGGGTCGGCAACCAAAACCGCTGCCATCGAAGCAGGTCTCATACCAAACATTACGGCACCCGAACCCAACATACCCTCGATGCCAGCAGCCATCGAAGACTATCTCAAAAAAATAAAACAAATCTAAAATCATAAATCAATAACAACACCAAAAATACATCAAACAACAACCAAAACCACAAACCTAAGCCAAATAAAATAAAATATTTTTTTAATAAAATCTTTTTTTGTAAATTTGAACGCTCAAATGAAGCACACACCTTCAAAACCAAAAAAATAGCGTCAATCCCAAACACACCACCGCTTTCTGACCAAACCACCCCAAACCGATATGTCGAAAAATATACTCCTTATAGCCATTTGCCTCATGTTGTTTTCCATAAACTCATATGCTCAATTAGATGCCAAACAAAACCACTATATGTTTAATGGTATGGCTTTTAACCCCGCCACAGCAGGCTCAAAAGAAAGCATCAGTGCCACAATGCTCTACCGAACCCAATATATGGGCTTTGGCGGCGGACCAAAAACCACGATGTTCAACATTCATGCCCCAATACAAAAACTAAAAGGCGGCTTGGGTCTGGGCATCATCAACGACGAAGTGGGCAGCGTAGATTCGGGCAGAACCACCATAACAAGCACACAAAACATCAGCCTAAACTATGCTTACCGCCGACCATTTGGCTCAGGAACAATCGCCATCGGTCCAAGCATAGGCTTCATACAACGCAGATCATCGGCAAAATACGACGCAAGGCAGCCCAACGACCCCATCTTGCAGGGCATAGCAGACGGCAACCTGACCGGCTCGGCACTTGATTTGGGACTCGGCGCACTCTACCAGCAAGACAAACTCTACGTCGGCTTGTCGCTCTTGCACCTGACCATGCCAAAATATAAACTCGAAGGGCAAACCCTAAACGGCAGGCTGCCACTGACCGCATTCCTCACCGCAGGATACACCTACCAACTCAACGAAGACATAACCCTACAACCCACCATGCTCTTCAAATCGGCTTTTGTAGGAAACACAACCCAGTTTGACCTTTCGTGTATCGCAACCATCAAAAATAAATTTTGGGGCGGCGTAGCCTATACATCCGCCGACGCATTTGTAACACTCGTTGGGCTCAACATCACCGAGAAAATCAGAGCAGGCATCGCCTACGATTTTACCACCAGCAGGCTGCGAAACTACAGCACCGGAACCGTAGAACTGTTCCTAAACTATGACTTCACAATCAAAATAGACCGACCACAGTACATCATCAGGTCGCCACGATTCTTATAACCACAAACCCAAGCAACTTAAAAATAAATAAAAATAGACAATCAAAAATAAAAGATTTATAAATAAAATATCTCTTTTTACAATTATTTATTACTTTTGCATGTCAATTAATAAAAAAATTAGAAATAAATCAACACCACTACCATTTACAAACAAACACGCCTACAAAGTAATTTAACAATACAATAATTTCAATCATTCGACGTTTCTAATCAAAACAAATCTAAAAAAAATAATCGTTCATATAATAATGAAAAAACTTACTGGCTTTTTAATGGTCGCCGCCCTCATATCATCGCTCGCTGGATGCAAAAGCGGAGGCAAAGGAAATGGCGAACTCTTAGGCGTTCAGGGACGCAAACCCTGGTTTCAAGACGAACCAAACGGCATGGTCTTTATCCCGCAAGGCGTGTTTCAAGCAGGTCAAAGCGACCAAGATGTCATGTTTTCACTCAACAACCAAACCAAAACCGTCTCCGTCAAAGCCTTCTTTATGGACGATACCGAAATTACAAACAACGAATACCGACAGTTCGTGTTTTGGGTGCGTGATTCCATTGCACACACCATACTGGGCAACGTAACCGAAGACGAAAAAGGCGTGGCACACATCGACTGGTCAAAAAAAATAAAATATAACGACAACGCCACAGCCGACGAACTGGCCGAAATGTATTACCCAGAAAGCGAACAAATATACGGTCGCCGAGAAATGAATTTTAGTAACCTCAAATACAGATACAAATCCTATGACTTTGCCGAAGCCGCCAAAAAAAGCAATGCCAAAAAAACACGTTCACAATTCCTAAAAGACCTCAACCCGTTTGTATATCCCGATACGCTGGTCTGGACACGTGATTTCGCATTCTCATACAACGAACCACAAACCCAAAAATATTTTTCCCACCCCGCCTACGACGACTACCCCGTAGTGGGTGTAACTTGGGAGCAAGCCAACGCATTTTGCAACTGGCGAACCGACCTGCTCAACGATTACCGACTCACCAAAGGACTTCCCGAAATGCCTCCATTTCGCCTACCTACCGAATGGGAGTTTGAGTACGCCGCACGTGCAGGGCACACCACCTCGCCATACCCTTGGGGCGGACCCTACGTGAGAAACGACAAAGGTTGCTTTCTTGCCAATTTCAAACCCGGACGTGGAAACTACACCGACGACGGCGGGTTCTATACCGTCAAAGTGCGTCAATACAATCCAAACGACTATGGACTCTACGACATGTCGGGCAACGTAGCCGAATGGACCAGCACCGCCTTTGAAGAATCAGTATCTTCGACCGTACACGACTTGAACCCCGACTACAAATACAACGCCAAAGCCGAAGAAGACAAAGTTCGCAAACGGAAAGTCATCCGTGGAGGCTCGTGGAAAGACATCGGTTTTATGCTCCAAACCTCAACACGCACGTACGAATATCAAGACACCGCAAAATCTTACGTCGGGTTCAGGTGTGTGATGGATTTCTTGGGGCGTGACATCAAAGATTTTTAAATAAATAAATCCTTGACCTTCAATGTGTTCAACAAATACTACATATATCATAACCGATATTTTATACCCTTAAAGTATCGGTTATCGGTGTGCGAAATTTAACTCATAAAAAAAGTACTAAGCCCAATGTTAAATTTAGTACCAATAAATTATTTACAATCCCAAAAATATAAACTCTTCATATCTTTACTTGTCGATTTGAAAAGACAGTTCGGACACAAAAGCTTAAAATTAGCAATTCTCAAACGTAAAAAAATTAAAAAATAAAAAAAAAATTATGGCAAATTACGGAACACTTCCCATTTCCAAAAGAGCATTAAATTTCCTATACGGCATCGGTGCAGCAGTCGTCATCATTGGTGCTTGGGCAAAAATCATTCACTTACCTTGGGCTAATACAGCACTCACCGCAGGGCTACTAACCGAAGCACTCATCTTTGCTTTGCAAGCCTTCTTAGATCAACCCGAAGCCGAACCCGACTGGACACTCGCCTACCCCGAACTGGCAAACGGCATAGCCAAAACCCGTGAGAAAAAAAGTGGACTTTCGGCAAGCCAACAACTCGACAATATGCTCGAAGAAGCCAAAATCGGACCCGAACTCATCAAAAGCCTCGGTACAGGATTTAAATCTCTCAACGACAACGTTTCCAAAATGAGCGACCTGAGCGACGCAACTGTCGCCACAAAAGAATATGCCCAAAACGTAAAACTGGCAGCAGGTGCTGTCGGACAATTGTCGCAAGCAGCCACATCGGTTACACAATCGGTTTCGGCACTCAACGTCTCAAATGAACTCTCGCAACAATACAAATCACAAGTCCAAAGTTTGGTAACCAACCTAACCACACTCAACAACACATACATCGGCGAACAAAAAAATGCAGACCAACACCTTCAACAGATGAACAAGTTCTACGCAAACATAGCCGCCTCAATGGACAACCTCAACAACGCACAAGACGATTCGAGACGCTACAAAGAAGAAATAGCAAAACTATCCAAAAACCTATCAGCCTTGAACGGCGTTTACGGCAACATGCTCACAGCCATGAACATCACACCAAGAGTATAACACGAAAACAATTTTCTTAAAATCAATTTCAAAAATAATTTTTCACCCAATTAATACATTGTAAAAAATGGCAGGAGGTAATTTATCACCACGTCAAAAGATGATTAACCTGATGTATTTGGTGCTTACAGCAATGCTTGCACTCAATGTATCAGCCGAAATCTTGAAAGCGTTTGCAGATATAAATAGTAGTTTAGAAAAATCAAATACAACAGTCGAAAGTCGAGTGAGCGGATTGTACGAACAATTTGCCAAAAAAATGGACGACGAACCCGAAAAAACCAAACCCAACTTCGATAAATCACAGCAAATAAAAGCATTGGTTGCCGACCTAAATAAGGTCATTGTCGATGCCAAAACCAAACTCACCGACGAAGGCGGAAACAAAAATGGCAAAGACGACGAAGAAGACTACATGGTTCAAGACGGCACCAAACGCCTCAAATCTGAAAGCGACATAGACATCAGCACCCGATTGCTGGTCGAAGACCCACAAGGCGGCATACCACAACTGGGGCAAAACCTCAAAGCCAAGTTAGATGAGTTTAGAAATAAAGCCAACGCACTCTTGGGAAAAGATGCCGAAGGAAGGGTACTAATACCTGACACAAAACCCACCAACGATGGCAAGTCGTGGCTCGAAAGTAGCTTTTCCAGTATGCCGCTTGCAGGTGCTATCACGGTACTAACCAAATTGCAAAACGACCTCAAAAATACCGAAGCCGAAACCGTTCAATACCTACTCGGCGACATAGACAAAGCGACCTTCAAGTTCAACACCTTGGCAGCAAAAGTCATTGCCCCACGTAATATCTTGCAAGGGCAAACCGCCGAAGCCGAAATATTATTGGTGGCTTACGACTCTCGCCAGCAACTCGACATCACCGCCGGAGGCTCTCGGGTCAATTGTGTCGATGGCGTGGGAAAACTCACCCTAAGCGGAAGCACCGTGGGCGAAAAGAACATAAACGGTGTCATAACCGTACCAGACCCAAGCGGCGGCGCAGCCAAAACATATCCATTTTCTATCCCCTACAACGTTTCGCCACCGGCAGCAAGCGTGTCGCCAACCAAAATGAACGTGTTTTATATTGGTTTAGAAAATCCAGTAAGCGTTTCGGCAGCAGGCGTTGCCTCCAATAAAGTGTTTCCAAGCATCAGTGCAGGCACCATTTCGGGCGGCGGAAGCAGCTATATCGTCAAAGTTACAACACCCGGCACGGTCAATGTGTCTGTTGCGGCAGAAGTTGATGGCAAACGAACGCAAATGGGCAGCTTTCCTTTTCGTGTAAAATATGTTCCAGACCCTATCCCGCAGGCGGGTGGCATGGCAACAGGTCAGATAGCATCGGGAACCTTCAAGGCAACAGGCGGCATCATTGCCACGCTCAAAGATTTTGATTTTGATTTGCGGTTCAATATTGTTCGTTTCAGAATGATTTATTTGGCTGCACGCCAAGACCCAAAAGTAGAGTTTTCGACGGGTCCAGCATGGACAGGCACGATGCAAAACTACATCAACAGTGCCAAACCCGGCGATACATTTATCTTTGACGAGATACAAGCAAGGGGACCAGACGGCATTGCCCGCAAGCTCACAACGGCAACTTACCGCCTACAATAATAAAATCATCACCATTGGCGTTAAATCATTTGAACATATAAACTGATATAAAAAATGAAAAAATTTGCAATACTATTTCTAATCGTATTGATGGGAAGCAGTTCGGTTGTATTGGCACAAGCGAAAAAAAAGAAAAAAACGACACCTGCTAAAAAAACGACCGTTGCACCAAAAACCATGACCAACGCCGACAGCTTGGCAGCAGGTCTGATTGTGGCAAAACCGAAACCCGTAGAGATGGATACCATCAGAGAAGACGTGATGAACGGTGCTTATGTCCGTGAACACACCGCTCAAAAAGCACCCGTGCCGCTGGCTTATATTCGAGAAGCCGATGCCATCTATGCGTGGAATATCATGCGTGTGATAGACCTCAAACAAAAACAAAACCTACCTTTGGTTCACCCAAGTGCCAATGTGATTGATGTGTTGATGGCTGCCCTCAAAGAAGGTAAACTCAAAGGTTATATCTTTTCAAATGAAAATTTGACTCAAAAAAATATCTCCACTTCTTCCAATATCGTTGGCGGTTTAGAAAAGATAGACACGCAGATTGTTACCAATCCTGTAACGCTGTTGCCCGAAACCAAAGTAACCAAGACGGAGTTTAATCCAAATGATGTGGTCAAGATTCGTGTGAAAGAGGAATGGGTTTTTGATAAACAAATTTCTTCGATGCAAGTGCGTATCGTCGCCATAGCACCCGTTCAAAACTTGATGTCGGCGGGAACTATCGTGGGCGAAGTGCCTATGTTTTGGGTTTACTATCCAGCGATAAGACCTTTTTTGGCTGGACAGCAGATGTTTAACTGGCAAAACGACGGTGCTAAACTTTCTTTCGACGATTTTTTTATCAAACGATTGTTTTCGAGTTATGTTTACAAAGAGTCCAACGTCAAAGATTTTAGAATTCAAGATTATGCCACGGGCAAAAATACTTTACTCGAATCGGAGCGTATAAAAAACAAGCTTACCGATTTTGAACAGTCTCTATGGGAATATTAAATCCTTTGATTGTTGATTAACTTTACATTAAAAAGAGACCATTTCTATCAAAGGAAATGGTTTTTTTATGTTAAGTTGGCTAAATATTTCTGAATATATTTGCCCAATACATCAAATTCTAAATTGACGGTTATACCTATTTCTATCGTTTTAAAGTTGGTATGTTCGTAGGTATAAGGAATGATAGCCACCGAAAACCTATTCTTTTGTGCGTTTACGACCGTCAAACTTACACCATTTACACAGATAGACCCTTTTTCGATAGTCAAATTGCCTGTTTTCTCTTGGTCGTACTCAAAAGTATAGAACCAACTGCCTTCGCCATCTATTCTGCCCACACAAATGCCAGTTTGGTCCACGTGTCCCTGCACCAAATGCCCGTCTAACCGTCCATTAAATTGAAGGCAACGTTCTAAATTTACTCTGTTTCCGGTGTTCAGTTGGGCAAGATTGCTTTTTTGGAGGGTTTCGGCGATGGCTGTAACCCGATGCCAATTTTCGCCCACTTCGACCACCGTCAGGCAAACGCCATTGTGAGCCACACTCTGGTCTATTTTGAGTTGATTTGAGATGGCAGACTGCACCAAAAAATCTTGATTGCCCTGCGATTTTGTTGTATTGACCACAACGCCCGTGGTTTCTATTATACCTGTAAACATGCTGTGATTTTATAAAATTTGTGGATTTACTTGAGTTTAAAAAAACCAATTTTTCCTTTGTTGCCTGCCAATATGGCTGTTTTCGTTTTTTTATTGACTGCTATGGTGTTAAAACTCTGTGGGCTGATGTTTGTCCACGATTTTCCACCATCGGTTGAGACATCAACGCCCGATGTGCCGCAGGCTATCAGGTTTTTTTTATCCATTGCTTCGATGCAACTTCGGTAGCCGTGTGGCGAAATTTCAGGTTTGGAAAAGGTGATTTGTTTGGTTTTTGGATTTATTTTGAACAAGTAGCAATTGTCCGTTTTGCTTGTGTCGTTGGTGTAGTCTCCGCCCACCAAAATGCCGCTGTATTGGCTCATCAAGACCAGCGAGTAGATGCCTTTTGAGGCGGTTTCGTGTGTGAATGGCGTGTCGTAGTAGTGCCATTTTTTACCAAAATTTTGGGTAAATAGCAGTCTGCTAACGTTGCCTCCTGTGGCTATGTAGATGGTTTTTTTGTTTGCCGTCCTGATGCTTGTGCCGCTGGCAGCAAATGCGGCTTCGTTGGTTTTGGCGTTTGGGCAGCGGCTGGTGTCGAGTGGGAGCCAAGTTTTTCCGCCGTTTTGGGTGGCAATGAGTACAAATTTTTGGTTGATGGGGTCTCCAAAACAGATGCCATGTTTGGCATTAAAAAAATCCATGCCATCTAAAAAAATATTTTTGTCGGTGTTTTCATACACGTTTTGAAATGTTTTTCCGTTGTTGTGGCTTCTAAAAATATAGGCAGGCGACCCCGAAGACATCGCCACGACGGTGCGTCGGTTGGTGCAATGAATGTCTCGAAAATCGGTGCTGTCTTTTGGTTTTATGGCCGTGGTATTGGTGTCATTTAACGTTAATTTTAGGATATAGCCGTTGCTGCCGCTTGCCCAAATGGTTTGCGTGTTGTGTTGGGCGTATATGGCTCTGAAACTGCTTTTTATGAATGTATTTTTAGTAATAAAGGTTGTATTTTGGGCATCGACGTTGGTTATTTTGAGCAATAGGATAAGAAAAATATATTGATTTAATTTCATTTTTTAATAAAAAAAGCATTTAGCGTTCCAAATCGGTACTTAGTTTATATCTAATAATTCTGTTGTTGTTTTTGTCGGCTACATAGACAATTCGTTTGAAATAGGCTACGCCCATAGGGTCATCAAATTGAAAAACGCCGTTGCCCGTGCCTCCAAAAGAGACTTGAAGTTGTTTTTTTGTTCCCAATGCTGCTGGTGGATTTACGCCTTCAAAGCCCTTGTTTGTAAATTGGTAGAGCGAGTCGGTGTCTTTATCGACGATAAAGATGTAGCCGCTTTCGTCGGGTGCGATGCAGATGTCGGTTGGTTTTTTAAATCTAAAGGATTGGTATAAAAATCGGTTTGCCCGTGAGGTGTCGAAGTTGAGCAGTGTGGTATTTTCGATGTATTCGATGCCTGTTTCGGGGTTTACGACTTGCCTTATCCATAGGGCTTTGTATTCGGCGTTTGGAGCGTCTTGGAGCAAGAGAAAGTCGGCGGAGTTGCTGATGCCAAAGGCGAGTTGTGGCGGTGCGGCAAAGCTGGCAATGGCAGCGACCGAAAGCACCGATTTGAGGTTTGAGGTGTATGGGTTGAGTCCGCTGGCGTAGCCTAAGTTTTGCCCTCGTTCGTTGAACAGGAGTACGGCGTTGTCGGTTGTGGAGTTGGTGATTAGGTTGTTGGTGGGTCCTTTTCGAGACACATAGAGCGTGTTGTTGGCGAGTGTTGCCAAGCCGGTAAATTCGACTTGCTCGTCGGTTGTGGCTCTAAAATTGGTGTTGTTTCGAGATAGGTCGCAAAAGGGGTGAATGAGCGTATACAAAAAACGGGGGTTTCCGAGTCCTGAGGCATTGCCAATTTTATAGACTGCAGCCAGGTTGTAGTCAATGTTGTTGATGCGTTGTTTGACTTTTCCGGTAATGTAGATGTTGAGTTGTCGGTCTTGGACTACTTTGGTGGCATTGGGTATGGCGATGGTTCGTTTTTTGTCGCCTTTGAGGTCAAAGATATTGAGACCCATATCGTCGATGACATAGACCATTTCGTCGTAGCCCACATAGACATCGATGGGTTTGGAGACGTTGTTCCATGTGGGAAGAATGGGGACGTAGCCGATTTTGTTTGGCACCAGATTGGGGTCAATAGCACCTTGTTTGAGTATG
>JAYWHZ010000063.1:0-4690 GCA_043777395.1 Bacteroidota bacterium | reverse complement strand
AACGCTGTGTTATCAAGCAATTGCAGGTAAATCCCAGTTTTAATGCCGAGCAATTAGAAATCGCGACGGCTTCATTAAATTTGCCTATTTGGAAGTTTGCCCAAGCAAACATGAGCAGTCCGTCGTAGTCAAAGGGGTATAGATTAACGATTTTTTCAAAGTGCTTGTAGGCTTTTTGGTATTCTTTTTTGCCATATAGCATGTTTCCGATTCGGTAGTGTGCCAGTGTATTTTGCGGGTCTATGATAAGTATGTTTTGGTATTGAGTTTGGACTTTGTCCCATTGGTTGAGGGCGGCGGCTGGCAACACGTAGCCCATTTTGGGTTCGATGGCATAGGGCATCAGACCAATGGCTTTTTGGTAGTAGGCAAGCGACTCTGTAAACAGCCCCGAGATATGGTGCAGATAGCCAAGCCTCAGGTTGGTTTCGTAGTGGTTGGGTTGGTATTGGTCTTTGATTGTCTTGATGGCTTTGGTGTATTCGGCATTTTTTTCGTGTTTGTAGCTTTGTTCAAAGGCGTTTTGGAGCGTTGTGTTTTGGGCAATGGCGTTTGTGGTTATAAACAACAGTAGGGCAACAATAGTTTTGATGTGTGCAGATGTTTTCATGGTGTGTTTTGGATTAGAAATTATATTTTATTCCCATTAAAAAGAGTTGATTTTGGTACGGAATATGCTTAAAAAACTCTATTTTTTGTTCTATGGCATACAATGCGTAGAGGTTTATTGGCTTGCAGATGTTGTGGCTCAGGTGTATGTGTATCCGTTGTGTGGTCGGGTCTGTGGCGTTGTTTATCAGGTATCCGTTCAGTTCATTGACGTTTTCTTTCGAGCCTTTGAGGTACGTAATATTCAGGTTTGTCTTTGTTGTGGCATAGTTTATGCCCACGTTGAAGGGTGTGTTTATGGTCTGATATTGGTCTATGGTGTGCAGGAATAGGTTGGCGTTTAGGGCAAATGTGTTGTTTGCCAGCGGATAAATGTTTAGCCCAATGGTCGTTTGGAGTTCTGTTGTGGTATAAATATTAGAGATGGATTGAGTCGCTATGAGGTCAAAAAAAGTATTTGATTTCTTGATTTGTAGCGATGCCAACAGCGGTTTGTAGTGCATGGTAGCGGTGTCGATTTGGTTGGGTTCTTGCTCTCTTTTAATGGTTTTTGTGTTTGCCGTGATGGCAAGCCAATGGATAGCGGGCGAAACCAGAAAGCCATTTTGGAGTGCTATGTTGGTCTGGATAAATATTTGTTGCTGTTTGGCATTGCCATAATAAGATTTCTGGGTAATGTTGGTTAGGGCGTATGCCATCGAGAGGCGTTTGGCAACTCGGTGTTTGAAGCCCACTTGTGCATAGTATAGATTTTGGTAAAGGGTATCGTTTGATGGTTTTTTTTGCCCATATTCAACAAATATATTGGCAAACGCAGGCGATAGTTGGCTTTTTTTGCTGGCGTGTAGGTCGCTGTGTTCGGTGTCGTGGGTGCTTTTTTTCGACCAATAGAGCCTTTGGTCTGCCACATCGTCGAAGGTATTGAGGCGGTGTGCTTTTTGATATTGGGTGTTGGCAAGTCTATATTTTTTGGTTTGCGTAGCGGCATCGCCCAGCCTAAGGTGCAGATGGTAGTAGTTGATGTGGTTTTTTTGCGCTATCTTGCCTGTTTTTAGGAGCTCATTCCAGTTTTTGTGTTGGTGTTGCTGGTGCGAAATGCTGTCTATATATTTGTAGTTGATGTTTGGTTTGGTGTCCGTTTGAGCCTGCGACACCGAGTTTGTCGAGCCAAAAAGCCCACCAAAGCAGAGTACAAAACGCAAACGATTGATATTTTTTAAAAGGTTCATTTTTTTTGACACACGTGTGTTTACAAAATTCTTTTGGCACAAATCTCTTGCCCTCTGGGCAAAAATATTTTTAATGCGTCGACTCTATCTTGGTCAATTGTCGTCTCAAAGTTAATCTTTTTTATTGTTTTTGAATAAATCTTTGTCGAAACCATACTTTTTAATGTTACTTTTTGCCTGAAATCAACACCTTCTGTTGCCACATAATCCAACACATAACCCACATTCATAGCCCTAAAAAATGGTGCAAAACCATCGAAACACCAACGCCAAAAGCCCCGTTCTATCTGGTGCAAAGGCACGGCATCACTCAAAGTCAAATCTTGATAAAACGCCAACAAAACCTTAAAATTACTCAAATAAAAATAATACAACACACTGTCGTTTTTGCCCCTAAAATCATAAAAATAAAAAACCGTTCCCGTGTTGTAAAAATATGCCGACGATTGGGTCGCTTCGCAAAAAATATAGGTCTGATTGTTTATATCAACTTCAATTTTCCAGATAAGATTTGCTGCTATCTCGGCGTTATTTTGCACCACAAGCCAACGCATTTCGCCGCCAAGTCTAAAATCGTAAGCCTTTTGAAGCACACCCGAAGGCTGTATTCTGCTGATGGTTTCGCCTTGTTTGGGAATAGAAAATTGATTGAAAAGCCATTTGTTTTGAGCATTTTTCGACAGATAGCAAGCCAAAGGATAGCTCAAAGTTGCCTCGCCAACTGCTGCCGTAGCCTGAACCTGAACATGAAGATGCGGCTCTGGCGACCGCCCCGAACTGCCACAACTCGCAAGCCATTCGCCAGACTTGACCTGCTGACCGACTTCACACCTAAAACTCCCCGATTTCAAATGACCCAGCATCGAAAAAAGTCCTTCGCCATGCTTGATTATCAGCACGTTGCCCCAATTGGTATTGAGATTTACTTCGCCAATAGCATTGTCTGGCGTGCCGTCTATAAGTTGAACCACTATGCCGTCGGCGGGCGAAAGCACAGGCAGGTTGTGGCAATAAAAGTCCGAAACCGTTTGTGCAGGCAGCCTAAAAGTGCGTTGGAGTTCATCGACGACCACAAAATCCCACGCCTGGGCAAAGGTCTGTTTGTGGGTTATGCTGCCGTTGTGTCCTTGCGAAATGAGCCATTCGCCAAAAAAAGGTGGTTGGAGATAAAAAAGAGTCGATTTTGAAAAACGAGCCGTTTGGTTGATAGATTGATACAAATTTTTTTCGGGCGAATAGCTTTGCCAAGCCACCAAATCCAAACCACCAGACACACGCCGCTGCCCCAAAACAAACAAGAGCAAAAGCACCACCAAAACCGATGGCAACGAATACATGGGCAACTGCACGCCATAAAAAAAATCGCCAAAAGCACGAATAAACAACGCAATCAATAAGGTAGAAAACAAGACCAATACAAATGATTTGGGCGACGCAACGACATAAAAACCACCCAAAGCGATAGACGAGAGCATAAAATTGAAGCCGATATAGCCATATTCTAAGGTCGAAAAATCGTTGGATACCAAACCATAAAATAGATATGCAACCAAAAAACCAAATACAGACAACACAAAACCTATCCGAGAATAAAACAATAAACCCAAGCCTATCAAAAAACCCGACACAAGGTTGTATTGAAAATAAATGGCACCCAGAGATTTAAAGTAGATTTGAACCAAAAGGGGAATGGGCAAATCGTCGAGATAATGATAAAAATAGACCAAATCCATGCCGCCAGTTCTATACAGACGGTTCAAGACAAACAGCTGCGAAACGTCCATGCCTATGGCTTCAAAATGACCGACCGAAAGCCAAAAAATCCATATCGTAAACAAAAAAGGTAAAGACAAAAATGGCAAACCATAAGCCCTAAAAAGAGTCGAAAAAAAAACACTCATCAGCACACTCAAACAAGACATAAGCACCAAAACCAAACTGTATGCCCAGCCCCAATCAAAATATAAACCCATAACCAAACCCACCATCAACGCATTGAACGTAAAAATACCTTGACCAACCAAACGACTATCCAGACCAAACCAACAACCAAACACCAAGCCCAAAAATACCGAACACAAGCCACTCAAACCCGAATAAGGGCTCGCAAACGTCGCCAAAAAAAGCAAATAGGCAAACCATCTGTTGTCCGAAAAAAATAACTGCGAATAGGTATTCAAAATACCCACATAAAACCAACTCAAAGCCGACCTTAGCATTCCAAATTTTAACACCATCGAAGCATTTGCCATCAGACCAAACCTAAAAACGAATATCTTTGACAAACAACTTGGTGTACGATTTGCCCTTGTAGCTGCTCTCCTCTACCGTAAACACCATGTCAAACGGAATACCTTTGAGCAGCTTGTCGTACATACCCCCTTGACCAAAAGCAATGACCGAAAAAACCTCCGAACCCTCCTGCTGAACAGCCATCTGCAAATGATTCTCCCCCACGATTTTGACCGCACTCTGAGGCACAAACACTTGGTCTGCCCTAAATATTGGCTGCATATTCCAAGGACCAAAAGGTGCAAACTGCTTCAACAAACGAAAAAACTTAGGCGAAATATCCTTAAACTTAATCTTCAAATCTATGTCTATCTTGGGCGTGAGCTGCTCCTGGGTGATGTCTCGACAAACAACAGACTCAAACTTCTCAATGAAAGCCTTCAAATGCTCTCGCTTGATGCTCAAACCCGCAGCGTATTTATGACCACCAAAACGCTCCAAATACTCCCGACACTCAAAAATAGCCGCATAAATATCAAAACCATCAACACTCCTCGCCGAACCCGTAAACAAACCTTCGCTCTCCGTAAAAACAATCGTGGGCTTATAATAATGCTCTA
>JAYWHZ010000062.1:0-4709 GCA_043777395.1 Bacteroidota bacterium | reverse complement strand
TACGAACAAAATTTGAGTGGAATGGGCGATGGGTTTCAGGTCGGCGGTCAGCAATTTAACTTCGATTCGAGACCCACTCGCTTGCTTTTTGGCTTGGGCTATAAGTTTTAAATCAAAAAAAATGGATTGGTTTTAAAAATTGTCTTCCAGCGAAAACCTCAAAAAATCTCTGTGAATGGCTAACTCTTTGATGAGCTTGGTCGTAATATCAACCTCAAACCGACTCACTTTTGCCTTCGACTTCACATTGCCTTCGTTGTCAATAAACCATATTTCTATCGGTTTATGCCCGCTATTGGTTTCCAAAATTTGTTTTATCAGACCTGCGTTGTGGGCGTTGATGGCGTTTGTTTTGATGCCAAGCGTCAGTTTATTGATGAGTTTGTAGGCGTTTTCTAAGGGTTCTATCTCCAATACGTTGAGCTGAAACTGGTCTGCGGAGTTCCATCGGAGTTGATTTTTGGCTTTGAGATACACCATTTGCCCAACCTCCAATTTTTGATTAAACTTTTCATAATCCTTTGAAAACAAGGCGATTTCCATGCTTTCGGTAAAATCTTCGATGGTGAAAGAGCAAAATGCTTTGCCATTTTTATCATATCGTTTGTTGAGAGCCGACACGATGCCTGCCATAGCAAAAGTTTGTTCGCCTTTGAGCTGTTGTATTTGTTCTATGCTAAAATTGCACTTGCTCTTTATCAACTCCCTATAATCGTCTAAGGGATGCCCCGAAATATAGATGCCCACGACCTCTTTTTCTTTCTGCAACTTGTCAAACAAATCCCATTCTTGGCATTCCAAAACCATTGGCTCTTGAATTTTAATCTCTTCAATGCCTCCAAACAAACTAACTCCAGCCTGTTGTTCGCTTTCTTGGACTTGCTTGCCAAACCGAATGGCTTTCTCGATGGTATTGGGTTCTCTTTCGTCTGATTGATAAAAATATTGACTTCTATGGAGTCCAAAACCATCAAAAGCACCCGAATAAGCCAGACTTTCTAATGCTTTTTTGCCTACATGCCCCGTATCCATGCGTTTCATAAGCCCAAAAATCGATTTATACAGCCCATTTTTACGTTGCAAGACAATATGCTCTACCGCATTTTCGCCCACACCTTTGACGGCTCCCAGACCAAACTTAATCTCGCCTTTGGCATTGACCACAAACTTAAATTCACTTTCATTGACATCGGGCGGCAAAACAGCCACGCCTATACGCTTGCACTCTTCCATAAAAATAGATATTTTTTTGATGTCGCTCATGTTGTTGGTCAATACCGCTGCCATATATTCGGCGGTGTAGTTGGCTTTGAGGTAGCCCGTTTGGTATGCCAGCACCGAGTAGGCGGCAGAGTGCGATTTGTTAAAACCGTACTCGGCAAACTTTTGCATCACCTCAAATACTTCCGTAGATTTGCTTTCGGGAATACCTTTTTTGCTTGCCCCTTCCACAAAAATTATTTTCTGACGCTCCATTTCTTTCGCATCTTTTTTTCCCATTGCCCGACGAAGCACATCGGCTCCGCCAAGCGTAAAACCGCCCATAACCTGCCCCGTCTGCATGATTTGCTCTTGATAAACCATAATGCCGTAGGTGTCTTTCAAAATGGGTTCGAGCAATGGGTGCGGATATTCAACCTTCTTTCTGCCTTGCTTGCAGTCGATAAATTGGGGAATATAATCCATCGGTCCGGGTCGGTACAAGGCATTCATGGCTATCAAGTCTTCTATATTGGTGGGTTTCAAATCTCTGAGATAGGTGCGCATGCCTTCCGACTCAAACTGAAAAGTACCAACCGTTGAGCCATCTTGATATAGTTTGTAGGTTTTGGGGTCGTTTAACGGAATATCGTCGATTTCAATGTCTGTGTTGTGTCGTTTTTTAATGATTTCTAAGGCATCGCTGATGATTGTGAGTGTTTTGAGACCCAAAAAATCCATTTTGAGCATGCCTGCACTTTCTATATATTTTCCTTCAAACTGCGTTACCCATAGGTCAGAGTCTTTGGCGGTCATCACGGGTACGGTATTCATAATATCGTCTTTTGAAATGATGATGCCTGCCGCATGTACGCCAGAGTTCCGAACGCTGCCTTCGAGCCTGATAGCCATGTTGATGGTTTCGGCGGCAAGGTCGTTGCCGTGTAGCAACTGAGCAAATTCGGGAACATCTCTGATGGCTTGCTCTAAGGTAGTGCCTGCTTTTTCGGGAACGAGTTTGACTATCTGGTTGGCTTCTGACAGCGGCAAACCCAACACCCTTGCCACATCTTTGATAGAGCCACGGGCAGCCATCGTGCCAAAAGTACCAATTTGAGCCACTTGATTTTTACCATATTTATTGACCACATAGTCTATCACTTTTTGCCGCCCCAAGTCATCAAAGTCGGTGTCAATATCGGGCATCGAGACCCTTTCGGGGTTCAAAAAACGTTCAAAAAGTAGGTTATATTGCATCGGTTCGATGTTGGTAATCCCGATGCAATAAGCCACCGCCGAACCCGCAGCTGAGCCACGCCCCAAGCCCACCCGAACGCCCAAATGCCTTGCAGCATTGATAAAGTCTTGAACGATAAGAAAATAACCCGCAAAACCCATTTTTTCCATCACGTCGAGCTCGTAGTTCAGACGCTGCTCCACTTCGGCGTTGTAGGTTTTATATTTGCGTTTGGCACCCTCAAAGGTCAAATGTCGGAGGTATTGGTTGGCATCGGTAAAATTTGGAGGCAGCGGAAAGGCAGGCATCAACACATCTTGTTTGAGTTTTAATTTATCTATCTTATCTACAATTTCTATGGTGTTTTCTAAACTTTGTGGTACGTCTTTAAAAATGTCGTACATCTCTGCCTTTGTTTTAAAGTAAAACTTATCGTTTGGAAAGGCAAAACGCTGCCCTCTGCCATAGCCTTTGGGTGTGCTTCGGAGTTCGGCGGTGTTTACACAGAGCAGAATATCGTGTGGTTCGGCATCTTTTTTATTGAGATAGTGAGCATCGTTGGTGGCAATGATTTTAACGTTATATTTGTTGGCAAACCGCATGAGGACTTGGTTTACATCTTCTTGGCTTTTGCCTGTTTGGTCTATGTTTTCGATGTTGTGGCGTTGGATTTCGACATAAAAATCGTCTCCAAAGACATTGAGCCACCACCTAAACAATTCTTCGGCTTCGGTCTCGGTTTTAAATAAAATGGCTTGCGGTATTTCTGCCCCAAGGCAGCAGCTGGTACAAATCAATCCTTCGTGGTATTGGAGCAAAAGTT
The DNA here is from genome assembly GCA_043777395.1 of Bacteroidota bacterium. Lineage (GTDB taxonomy): Bacteria > Bacteroidota > Bacteroidia > UBA7662 > JAYWHZ01 > JAYWHZ01. The sequence goes on along the minus strand of JAYWHZ010000062.1, from coordinate 1,449 downwards.
CTTTGTCTATTCGAGGGTATTTGGAATACAAGCCTTCTATGTAGCCCAGCGAGCAGAGTTTGGAGAGGTTTTGGTAGCCTATTTTGTTTTTTGCCAGCAGGAGTTGGTGGTAGCGTTTGTCTTTTTCGCCGCCTACAAAAGATTTTTTGTGTCTATCTGCTACCAAATAAAATTCGCACCCAACGATGGGTTTTATCTCGGCGGCTTCGGCTTCTTTCACAAACTCGAAAGCTCCAAACATATTGCCGTGGTCGGTCATTGCTACGGCTTTCATGCCATCGGCTTTGGCTTTTTTCATCATTTTTTTGATGTCGTTGGCACCGTCGAGTAGCGAGTATTGGGTGTGGGTGTGGAGGTGGGCAAAATCGAGCATGGAAGTGTATTGGTGGATTGTTTTGAGATGCAAAGTTACATAAAAATGTCCTTTGGCAGGTCTAAAAATTTTGAATAAGCTATCGGTCGTATTTATAAAAAGGCATCTTTTATTTTTGAATAAGGCAAACAAAAAACCCCATCGACGTTTTGCTGTCGATAGGGTCTTGGTATTAAAGTATTATTTTTTTATTTTTAATCCTTATTCTACAATCAATTTGTTGGTAACGGTTTCGCCATTAACGTTTACGGTATAGAAATACACGCCTGCATTGAGTTTTGAGGCATCGACATCAAACGATGCAGTGCCAACGCTCAAGCCTTTGCGGCTCTCGTTGTGTACCACCTGACCAATCAGGTTGCTGACCGTCAAAGTTGCATCGCCACCTTTTATCATTTCTACCGATACCACTGTGGTGGCGTTGGTAGGGTTTGGATAAGCCGATACTTTGAATGCCTTTTGTCCAGTGTTGTTTACAGAAGTCGTGTTTACGAGGACTGGGATGTTCACACCATTTCTGTTGATGTTAGCAAACGGAATATCTAAACCTTTGACGAAGAAGTGTTGGATTGGCTGTAAGTCATTGCCATTTCCCAAGTTTTTGGCTACCGTTCCGGGTATCATTATCTTGGTTGCATCGGTCATGACACGGTGCGAAGCGTAGTACCATAGGTTTTCGTCGGCATATGCTGCATCGTCTTTGGTGTAGTTTCTCACATTATCAATAACTTTTCTGTCTCGTACGTCAAAAGCCCATGCTTTTATGTTTGGGTAGATGTTTGTAGGCACGCCCAACTCAGTTTCTGTGTCTGTCCACGATGCGACCACGTAGCGACCGTCTGTCGTTCTTGAAGCATTGATTCTGTGGTCGTGACCAATGTCTGCTGAACCACCTGGGAAGCCAATAAAATAGTTTGCGGATTCGTCGGTTTTTAAGCTGTCGATAAACGTTGCTCCCCAGCCACCTGTGGGTACAGTAAAGGTATCAAACAAATAACCTTTGGTTGTCCATGCATACAAAGTTGAGTCGGGGTTTGGGCTCGAGCCGCCAAGTACGGGCGATATGAAGTGCAGGT
>JAYWHZ010000061.1:0-17383 GCA_043777395.1 Bacteroidota bacterium | reverse complement strand
TTCAAGGTCTTATTGGTTTATAGATGAATGAGATAGCGTTGCTTGATGATTTGGAGGTGATGGCGTTGATGCCCTGAGGCAATAAAAATCATTGCCCTGAGACTGACTCGATTTTGATTGACGTTGGTGGTGTTTTGCAAGCAATCTGGTGTTAAGTTTGCTATCATGGCGAGGGTCGATTGGCGAACGGCGACAAACTCATCGAGGATATTTTGGAGCGTCAGGTGGTCAAAATTGTTTTGGTTGATGTATTGATTTTCGTCAAACCCTGAGAGCGGCGTGGTGTCTTTTCGAGCCATTCGGAGCATTCGATAGTTAAAAATTCGTTCGGCATCGATGAGGTGTATGAGCAGTTGTTTGAGCGTCCATTTGTTTTGGGCATAGGCAAATTGGAGTTGTTGGTCGTTTTTGAGTGCCTGATAGATTTGTATCAATTCGTTGCCATCGGTTTTGAGTGTTTGGATTGGGTCAAGGTTTTGCTCAGCCAGTGGGTTGATGTAGGCGGCGTGCGTTGGTGCATATTCGCCGATTTGCGGTTGAGAGATATTTGTCATATTTTTGGTGTTAATGAATGATTTTTTTGGAATAAGGACATCGACACGTACATTAAAATAATAAATGGCACAGCCATAAATTGGAGACCCACGAGTAGCAATAGACTTAGGGTTAAGAAAATATATTTTTGTTGATTGTTTTTCCAGTCTGTGGTTTTAAATTTGAATGCCATCAATGGTATTTCGGCTACGAGCAGGTAGGGCATCAGAAGGCTCAGGGCAATGAGTGTGTATGGATTTAGGATATAAAGCGTGAGCGGGTGTGTGGGTTGAAATGCTTGTATCAAAACCAAACTCACGATAAAGATGGCGTTGGCGGGCGTTGGCAGCCCTATAAATTGATTGGTTTGTCGGGTGTCGTTGTTAAACTTTGCCAGACGCAAGGCAGAGAAGATGGCTATCGAAAACGCAAGATATTTGTAGTCAGCGAGTTGTGTTTGTTCGATGAGTTTCATGAGTATCAGGCTTGGCACCACGCCAAAGGTTATGACATCGGCCAGGCTGTCTAAGTCTTTTCCGATGGGCGATGCTGCGTTGAGTAGTCGGGCGGCGAGTCCGTCGAGAAAGTCGAGCAGTGTAGCCATCAGCACCAGATAGGCTGCCAGCGTGAGTTTGGCTTCAAACAAGGCGACGATGGCAAAGCAGCCACAGAGCAGATTGCCGCAGGTGATGGCATTTGGGATATGTTTTTTCATAGGTTTTTGGGCGGTCAATAGCCCAGCAGGCTCAACACTTGCTTGCTGTTTTGCTCCTCGCCAAAGAGTTGAAAGTGCAGCTTGTTATCTACCGTTCGCCTTATCAGCACGTGTCGGGGCGTGGGTATCAGGCAGTGGTGTATGCCGCCTGTGCCGCTGAGTGATTCTTGGTATGCCCCTGTGTGAAAAAATCCGAGATACTGTTTTTTTCTTGTTTTGGGAAAATAGATTGAGGCGTTGTTGGGTTCGGTTTTGTAGTAGTCGAGCGAGTCGCAGGTGATGCCGCCAAGGTTTACTTTTTCGTATTCGGCTTCAAAGTTGTTGAGTGGCAAGCAGATGTATTTTTGGTTCATTGCCCACACGTCGGGCAGCATCGTGATGAGGCTACCGTCGAGCATGACCCATTTTTCACGGTCGTTTTGCTGCTTTCGTCCCAACACTTTGAAGATGGTACCCGATGCTTCGGACACGGTGTAGCTCCCAAACTCGGTGATGAGGTTTGGGTGTTGAACGCCTTGCTCGTCGCATATTTTTTTTATTCTAAACACGATTTCGTTAATCATGTATTCGTAGTCGTATTCAAAATCCAATGCGTTTTTGAAGGGCAAGCCGCCGCCGATGTCCAATATATTGAGTTCTGCATTTACTTTTTTGAGTTTGCAATAGAGCAGCACCGCTTTTTCAAATTCATTCCAAAAATAGGGTGTATCGTTGATGCCTGCATTGACAAAAAAGTGGAGCAAGACGAGTTTGAAGTTGGGGTTATTTTTTATTTTATCGTGCCAAAAGTCGAGTATATCGTCGCCTCTGACGCCCAATCGGGAGGAGTAGAACGGGAAATCGGGTTTTTCTTCGGTGGCAATGCGTATGCCGATGTTTCCGGGTACTTCGAGTTCGTTGTCGTAGTAGTTAAACTCCTCTTTGTTGTCTATCACCGGAATGATGTTTACGAAGCCGTCGTGTATCATATCGACGATGTTTTCTTTGTATTGCTCCCGTTTGAATCCATTGCAAATCACGGTGATGTTTTTGTTTATCAAGCCGCAGCGTTCCAGTTCTTCGATGATTGGAATATCGAAGGCAGAGGAGGTTTCGAGGTGTATGTCGTTTTTGAGGGCTTCTTCGAGTATGTGTTTGAAGTGTGAGCTTTTGGTACAGTAGCAGTAGGTATATTTGCCGTCGTAGCCGTTTTTGGCAATGGCTCTTTGGAAGTAGCTTTTTGCCTCTTGCACTTTTCTTGAAATCAAGGGCAGATAGGTGAAGCGCAGCGGCGTACCAAAGGTTTCTGCGAGCTCCATCATGTTAATGTCGTGAAAATACAATTCATCGTTGATGACCTTAAAGCCATCTTGTGGAAAACCCACACTCAAATCTAAAAACTCGGCGTAACTTTGCATTCTTTTAATTAAAAGTCAAGTAAAAAACAATAAATGGTGAGCAATTAAAAGTTTTATTTAATTGTACGATAATAAAACACAAAATTAATATTTTTAGTTGATTTGAATAAACTTTATTTTAAAGTCGTTTAAAATCGAACCGACAACCGATTGCCAGCCCAACAACCAACCAAAACACACATGCCAGATAGCAGACACAGAATAATTTTTTTTAGATACATTACAACCCAAACACAAGTCGATACGTCAATAAACAAGAAAAAAATGTATCTTTGCAATCCATATCGAAATCACTTTGAACGAAAATAGACTAAAATGCTCAACCGTTATCATATCACCCTATTTGCCCTCTTGCTGTGTTTTGTACAAGCAGCCAATGCTCAAATTGACCTCAGCGACACCAAACCCTTTGCCATCAACTACCAAACACCCATCGACTATCGCATTGCCAATGTGAGCATCGAAGGCACCGAATTTCTCGACCGAGACGTGCTGCTCACGCTTTCGGGCTTGCGGGTGGGCGAAACCATCGCCATACCAAGCGACAAGACCGCCAAAGCCGTCCAAAACCTTTGGAAACAAGGACTTTTTTCGGATATTCAGCTCTATGTAGATAAAATTGAAGACAAAAATATTTTTCTTATCATATACCTCAAAGAACGACCAAGACTGACCAAATATGCCTACTCACGAAACCTGACACAAGCCAAAACCGACGACCTCAACGACAAACTCAAAGGCTTTAAAGGCAAAATCGTAACCGAAGACCTCAAAACAACCGTCGCCTCCAAAATTAGAGAATACTACGTCGATAAAGGATTTTGGGACGCCAGCACCATCGTCTCAGAAGTAGCCGACACCGCAATCCAAAACGGCATGATACTCAAACTGAACGTCCAACCCGGAAAACGCATGAAAATACAAGACATCACCTTCGAGGGAAATAGCAAAATAACCAGCAAAGTCCTCAAAAGACAAATGAAAGACACCAAAGAAGCACGGGTTTATAACGTATTTAAAAGCTCCAAACTCTTGGATAAAAAATATGACGACGACAAACAAAAAATTATTGCCAAATACCAAGACTTAGGATACCGAGACGCACAAATCACCTTCGATACCATCTACAAAGTCCCAAACCGTGTGTATAACGATTGGAAAGACGAATTCCCAAACGCCATACCAAAAGAACGGTTTCAAATGACAATCAAAATCAGCGAAGGAAACCAATACTACTTCCGAAACATCACATTCAAAGGCAATACCATCTACCCCGACTCTATCCTGACCAAAGTCGTGGGCATAAAACCCGGCGAAACATACAACCAAAGCCTGCTCCAACTCCGACTCAACGGCGACCAATCGGGCAGAGACATCACCTCGCTCTACATGGACGACGGATACCTCTTCTTTCAACTCAACCCCGTAGAACTACACATCGACAACGACTCCATAGACATCGAAGTCCGAATAAGAGAAGGCGCACAAGCAACCGTCAATAAAATAACCATCGTAGGAAACGACAAAACCAATGACCATGTCGTACTCCGTGAACTCCGAACAAGACCCGGACAAAAATTTAATAGAAGCGACATCATCCGAACCACACGTGAACTCGCCCAGTTCGGATTTTTCGACCCCGAACAAATCGGCGTAAACCCAGTGCCAAACCCCAACGACGGCACCGTAGATATCGAATACAAAGTCGCCGAACGCTCATCAGACCAGATAGAACTATCGGGCGGCTGGGGCGGATTTTCGGGCATCGTCGGCTCGCTCGGGCTAAACCTCAACAACTTCTCCTCACGCAAAATATTGGACAAATCGGCATGGAGACCGCTGCCCTCAGGCGACGGGCAACGCCTGTCGTTCAGAGCACAAACCAACGGACCGTCATTTCGCTCATTCAACGCCTCATTTACCGAACCATGGCTCGGTGGCAAAAAACCCAACTCACTCAGCACAAGCATATTCACCTCATACAAAGCACCCGGACTCATCGGTCAGGGTGTCAAAAGAAGCTGGTTTAAAAAAGATACCTCTATCCAATCCATCTCTATCACAGGCGGAAGCATCATCTTGGCACAAAGGCTAAAAATCCCCGACGACTATTTCTTCCTCTCCAGCTCCATAAACTATCAACGATACTCGGCAAACAACTATCAATTCAGCCCCATTTTTAGAGCAGGAACAGCCAACAACTTTTTTATTAAAGAAGCCCTAAGCCGAAACTCGGTCGATAACCCAATATACCCTCGCAGTGGTGCACAATTCAACCTGAGCGTCGAAGCCACATTGCCCTACTCACTCATCAATAAAAAAGACTACAACGAAATCTCACTCAAAGAAAAATATAAATTCGTCGAATATCACAAATGGCGATTCGATGCCTCATGGTTTACAAAACTCGCCGGAAACCTCGTCCTAAACACCAAAGTACAGTACGGAATAATCGGTGGATACAACCGCAAATACAACCTCGAAATGCCATTTAGAAGGTTCTTTATGGGCGGCTCTGGCATCACAGGATTCAACCTCGACGACCGTGAACTCATCGCACTCAGAGGCTACGAAGACAACACACTCGCCTCATACTACGACCCCACAACAGGTGCCGTATCCCAACTGGGCGGCGTAGCATTCCAAAAATATGTAACCGAACTACGCTATCCCATCTCCCTAAACCCACAAGCAACCATCTATATGCTGGCTTTCTTAGAAGCAGGCAATAGTTTTTTTAAACTTAAAGACTTTGACCCATTCAACAACTACCGCTCCGCAGGCGCTGGCGTAAGGGTTTTTCTACCTATGTTTGGACTTCTGGGCGTCGATTGGGGCTATGGTTTTGACAACGCCGTAAACCGAAACACCCGAAGCAAAGGACACATTCACGTCTCCATCGGGCAACAATTCTAAACCACAACCACACCGATTTTGTCAAACCAATTTAAAATAGCCATTCACGGCGGAGCAGGCACAATACTTCGCTCAGAAATGACCGCAAAACAAGAAAACGAATATCGGTCGGCACTCAAAGAAGCACTCCACAAAGGCTATCTCGTCTTAAAAAATGGAGGCTCTGCTCTCGATGCCGTCGAAGCAGCCGTGTTGTGTATGGAAAACTGCGTGCTATTTAACGCCGGAAAAGGCGCTGTGTTTAACAATGACCAACAACACGAACTCGATGCGGCTATCATGGATGGAAAAGACCTCGAAGCCGGGGCAGTGGCTTGCCTCAAACACATCAAAAACCCCATCGCACTCGCCAAAATGGTTTTGCTCCATTCGCCACACGTCTTGATGATAGGCAAAGGTGCCGAACAATTTGCCAAGACGCAAGGCATCAAAATGGTGAAGAATAATTATTTTTCGACCGATTTTAGACTACAACAATTGGAACAAATCAGACACACCAACAACACACAACTCGACCACGCCACCAACCAATCGACCAAAATGAGTACCGTAGGGGCTGTGGCTCTCGATGCCTTTGGCAATTTGGCAGCCGCAACCTCTACCGGCGGGCTAACCAACAAACGATTTGGCAGAGTCGGCGACACGCCCATCATTGGGGCAGGCACTTATGCCAACAACGCCACTTGTGCCATCTCTGCCACCGGTACGGGCGAATATTTTATGCGGGCAATGGTCGCCTACGACATATCAGCCTTGATGCAATATACCCAAATGACCCTCAAACAAGCCGCAAACGAAGTGATACACAAAAAAATAGCGATGATTGGCGGCGACGGCGGCATCGTGGGCATAGATGCCAAAGGCAATATTGCCATGCCATTCAACACCGAAGGCATGTATAGAGCCTACAAAACCTCAAACGACGAAGAACATATTGCCATCTATAAAACCTAAAAAATATCTATTCTTGAAAATATTTTAACAAATCAAATCAAACTTTTAGCGTGTTTGAAAAATGGATTTTGATTAAACCTGAGCATTTTGTATGGCTAAAAGTTGGGCAAGGCGTTGAGCCAAACGCTTAAAAATGGGACTTAACATCGATTTGTCGTCATTGACTGCTGGCAATCCATTATCCACACTTTCGGCTACCGCCTGCACCATAGGCAGTTCGGCGAGCAGCTCCACGTTGAGTTCTTGGGCTAATTGTTTGCCGCCACCTTGCCCAAACAAGTAATATTTTTCGTTGGGGTGAGCCTCAGGCGTAAAATAAGCCATGTTTTCGACCACACCCAAGATCGGAATATTGATTTGGGGCATGGCAAACATAGCCGCACCTTTTCGGGCATCGGCAACGGCTATCTTGGGCGGCGTCGTAACGACGATCGCACCCGCCACTTTGAGCATTGAGGCAATGCTCAGGTGAATATCGCCCGTACCGGGAGGCAAATCGACGACCAGATAGTCGAGTTCGCCCCATTCTACATCGGTCAAAAACTGCCTCAAAGCCGATGTTGCCATCGGACCTCTCCACACCACGGCTTGGCTTTCGTCTATCAGCAAACCAATAGAGATGCAATCGACGCCGTATTTTTGTATGGGAATAATCTTATCTTTGCCGTCTATGGATTGCATTTGGGGTCTTTTGCCTTGCAGGTTGAACAAGATAGGCAGCGAAGGTCCATAAATATCGGCATCGAGCAGACCCACTTTGGCACCCATTTTGCCGAAGGCGATGGCTAAATTGCTGGCGACGGTCGATTTTCCTACGCCGCCTTTTCCCGACGACACGAGGAGAATATTTTTGACGTTGGGCAGAAAATCGCCTGTGTTGGTGGCTCGGCTTGTGGTTCGGGCAACCATCGTTATGGTGATTTGGAGTTCGTCGTCGTTCAAATATTTTTTGATGGCGAGGATACAATCGGTTTCTATTTTTTCTTTCAGCGGGCATGCAGGCGTGGTGAGAATGACCGTAAAAGCGATGTTTTTGTGTTCTATTGTGATGTTTTCAATCATTTTGAGCGTTACCAAATCTTCTTTCAAATCGGGTTCTTCGACGGTCGAGAGTGCATTTAGTATCTGTTCTTCTGTTATCATTGGGTTTATGATTTTGATGAATTATCTTTTAATTTTAAGTTTATAATGAGAAATTGTGTTTGAATTTCATTTGTTTATTAACAAAAAAGCATCGGTAATGTTATGCAAAACCGATACTTACTTTTTGTGTTTTTGTTTGTTTATTTTAATGTATCAACGTTGTTTAGGTCTTTGAACGCCTGTGTGAGCCTGAGTACAAATGCTTCTTCGGCTTTTCGGAGCCAAACTCGTGGGTCGTATTGTTTTTTGTTGGGTTTGTCGCTGCCTTCGGGGTTTCCGATTTGCCCTTGCAGGTAATCTTTTTTCGATTCGTAGTAGCCTCTTATGCCGTCCCAAAAAGCCCATTGGAGGTCTGTGTCTAAGTTCATTTTGACAACACCATAGCCGATTGCCTCTCTGATTTCATCGACAGAAGAGCCTGAGCCGCCATGAAACACAAAATCTATGGGGTTTTGGTGTGTTTTAAATTTATTTTGGACAAAGTCTTGTGAGTTTTTGAGTATTATGGGTGTCAGTTTCACGTTTCCGGGCTTGTACACGCCGTGAACGTTGCCAAAAGCGGCTGCTATCGTAAATTTATCGCTTACTTTCATGAGTTCTTCGTAGGCGTAGGCGACTTCTGATGGTTGTGTGTAGAGTCTGGCGGCATCTATGTCGGTGTTGTCCACGCCGTCTTCTTCGCCACCTGTTACGCCGAGTTCTATTTCGAGGGTCATACCCATTTTAGACATGCGTTCGAGGTATCTTTTGCAGGTTTCTATATTTTCGATGATGGGTTCTTCGGATAGGTCGAGCATGTGAGAGCTGTAAAGTGCTATGCCGTTGGCTTTGTAAAATTGTTCGCCTGCATCGAGCAGTCCATCGACCCAAGGCAGTAGTTTTTTGGCACAGTGGTCGGTGTGCAAGATGACCGTTGAGCCATAGAGTGCTGCCATTTGGTGAATGTGCATGGCGGCACTGACCGAGCCAGCCACGGCTGCTCTTTGGTTGGTGTTGTCTAAGGTTTTGCCTGCATAGAACTGTCCGCCTCCGTTCGAGAACTGGATAATGATGGGTGAATTGAGGTTTTTGGCTGTTTCTATGGCGGCATTGACGGTGTTTGTGCCTACGACATTGACGGCTGGGAGTGCAAATTTTTTTTCTTTGGCTAATTTAAAGATGGCTTGAACGCCGTCGCCCGTAACAACGCCTGATGAGATGCTTGACATTTTTGGAGTCTGTTGGTTGATATAAAGGTTGATGAAAATAATGCAATTAATTGGCTGTAAAATTAATTAAAAATAAGCAATCTTGGTTCAATAATTTATTTAGGTTGGCTCTAAGTCTTATTCTAATTGGTTATTGAGGCACAGAAACCTTTGAGATTTTTATTTCCTCAAAAGCATTAACCAAAAAAACGAGCAGTTTGTAGGAAAATTCATTAAAGAATAATCAATATCGTTGGTATTTATGCCAGCGATACTTTGAAAAAACAAAAACCCAAAAGGCTTGATTTTTTGGGTTTTTAGGTATGTTGATTTTATTTTTATGCTACCTTTTCGAGGTTTTTGTTGGTTTGTGCTGGCGTTGGTTTTTGGTGTTTTTGGGCATAAGCGTTCGCTGCATCTCTGACCCATTGCCCGTCGTGGTGTGCTGCTTTTCGGGCATCGAGGCGTTGTTTGTTGCAGGGTCCGTTTCCATTTATGATGTTTTTGAGTTCGCTCCAATCTATTTCACCAAAGGTATAATGTCCTGTCTGGGCGTTCCATTGTAGTTTTTCGTCGGGGATTGTCAGTCCCAGATAGTCGGCTTGCGGTGCAATGATGTCTACAAATTTTTGCCTAAGTTCATCGTTCGAGAACCGTTTTATCTTCCATTGTGTAGAGAGCAATGAGTTTGGCGAGTTGTCGTCGGGCGGTCCAAACATCATCAATGCTGGAGCCCACCACCGATTTAGGGCATCTTGTGCCATTTGTTGTTGTGGTTTGGAGCCTTTGGCGAGTATCATCATGATTTCGAAGCCTTGCCTTTGATGAAAGCTTTCTTCTTTGCAGACCCTGACCATCGCACGGGCATAAGGACCGTAGCTGCATCGACACAGCGGCACTTGGTTCATAATGGCGGCACCATCGACGAGCCAGCCTATGGCTCCGATGTCTGCCCACGAGGTGGTTGGGTAGTTAAATATAGATGAATATTTGGCTTTGCCAGCCAGCAAGTCGTCGGTCATTTGGTCTCGGCTGATGCCAAGCGTTTCGGCGGCACTGTATAGATAAAGTCCGTGTCCGGCTTCGTCTTGCACTTTGGCTAATAGGGTTGCTTTTCTTTTGAGCGATGGCGCTCTGGTTATCCAATTGGCTTCGGGTAGCATGCCTACTATCTCGCTGTGTGCGTGTTGGGATATTTGCCTGATGAGTGTCTTGCGGTATTGTTCGGGCATCCAGTCTTTGGGTTCGATGCGAACTTCTTGGTCTATTTTTTGTTGAAACGATTGTTCGAGATTTATTTCTTTCATTTGGTTTGTGGTTTACTTGTTTTTGAATTAGAAAAGACTGTTTTAGTGATAAAATCAACAAATAATATTAATAAAAAGTTTTTCAATGTGTTTGATTAATAAAAAAATGTTAGCGTATGAGTTTGTTGTCTGCCGAAGGAAACACGACCCAAGGTTTAAAGGTCTTGCCTTCCTCAAAGTCGATGAGTGCATATGATATGATGATAATCACGTCTCCGACGGCTACTTTTCGGGCTGCTGGTCCGTTGAGGCACACTATGCCGCTGTTCCTGCGTCCTTTTATGGTGTAGGTTTCGAGGCGTTCGCCGTTGTTGATGTTCACAATTTGCACTTTTTCGCCTTCAATCATATTGGCTGCATCCATCAAATCTTCGTCTACCGTAACGCTTCCGACGTAGTGAAGTTCGGCTTGTGTTACGGTTGCTCTATGGATTTTTGATTTCATGATTTGTATCATCATCGTTTTTTAGGGCTGTTTTTGTTAAATATCTTGGTCTAAGATTAGATTATCAATGAGCCTAACCGAACCCACATAGGCGGCAATACACACCACGTGTTGTTGGCATTCGTGCCAGTGTGTGATGGGTTTGAGATTTTGGGCATTGGCTATCTGGGCATATTCGGGTGTTATGTCGTGGTGTTTGGCGAGTTCGTCCATTGCCCATTGTTCACAATCTTCGACCGTTTTGGTGTTTTTGTTTTGATCTATTGTTTTTAATATTTGGTAGATGACGCTTGCTTTTTGGCGTTCGCTGGGCGTCAGGCGTGTGTTTCGGGAGCTCATTGCCAAGCCATTGTCTTCACGTTTGGTCTCGCAAATTTGCAACTTTAAATGCGTATAACCTAATATTTCGATTAATTTTTTGATAACCATACATTGTTGATAGTCTTTTTGCCCCAAGTAGAGCGTGTCGGGTTCGACGATGTCGAGCAGCCGACTCACCACAATTCCCACGCCATTAAAATGCCCTTTGCGGTGTTTGCCCTCCATGATGGTGTCCAGATATCCAAAATCGTAGTGTGGTTTTTGGTCGTTTTTGTTGGGATACATTTCTTTGACCGAAGGGGCAAACAGCACGTCGCAGCACGCCGATTGAAGCATTTGGCTATCGTTTTCAAGCGTTCGAGGGTATTTTTGGAGGTCTTCGGCGTTGTTAAACTGCGTTGGATTAACAAAAATGCTACACACCGACACGCCGTTTTCTTGCCTGCATTGCTCCACCAGACTGATGTGTCCGCCATGCAAAGCACCCATTGTTGGCACAAAGCCAACCGTTTTTTTGTCTGCTCGTAGCAAATTAAGATGGGTTTTTAGGGCTTCTATTTCTGTAAAGGTAATCAAAGCGACAAGGATAAAGGTTTAAAATATTGAAAAATTTAGACGTTTGATTGCTGGCTTTTATATTTTTTCGAGGGCAGTTTTGAGGTCATCTATCAGGTCTTGGGCATCTTCTATCCCGACGCTAAGCCGCAGCAAACCATCTACGACACCGGTTTTTTGGCGTATTTCGTAGGGTATCGAGGCGTGCGTCATAGAGGCTGGATGTCCGATGAGCGATTCTACACCGCCCAGAGACTCGGCGAGACTGAAATAGTGCAGTGAAGCGGCAAATTTTTTGGCGGTTTCGAGGTCGTCATTTTTCAAAGTAAATGAAACCATTCCCCCAAAGCCCGACATCTGTTTTTTGGCAACGTCGTGTCCTTTGTGCGTAGGCAAGCCAGGATAGTAAACCTGACCTATTTTGGGGTGATTGTACAAATAATCGGCTACGATTTGTCCGTTTTTGCAGTGTTGCTCCATGCGAAGGTGAAGGGTTTTGATGCCTCTCAGCACCAAAAAACAATCTTGCGGACCAGGCGTTGCCCCGCAGGCGTTTTGCAAGAATTGGAGTTTGTCGTGTAGGTCTGGGTCGTTGGTGGCTAAGGCACCCATGACCACGTCGGAGTGTCCATTGATGAATTTGGTTACGGAGTGCATCACCAAATCGGCACCCAAATCTATGGGATTTTGAAGATAGGGAGAGGCGAAGGTATTATCGACGCAAAAGAGCAGGTTATGACGTTTTGAGATAAGACCAACTTCTTTAATATCAATGATTTGGAGGGTAGGATTAGTCGGTGTTTCTATCCAGATGAGTTTGGTCTTGGGATTGATTAATGCCTCTATGTGTGCTGTATTTTGCATCTCCACAAAATGGAATTTGATGCCGTAGCGTTCAAATACTTTGGTAAAAAGCCGATAGGTACCGCCGTAGAGGTCGTTGGCGGCAATGACTTCGTCGCCGGGGTTTAGGAGTTTGATGACGGCATCGGTGGCACCCAAGCCCGTAGAGAAACACAAGCCAAAAGCGGCGTTTTCGAGTGCCGCAACCGATTGTTGGAGGGCATTGCGGGTGGGGTTTTGTGTTCGGGCATATTCGTAGCCTTTGTGTACGCCTGGTGCCTCTTGGACGTAGGTCGAGGTTTGGTAGATGGGTGTCATGATGGCACCCGTGGTAGGGTCTGGCTCTACGCCTGCGTGAACGGCTTTGGTTGCAAATTTCATGGATAGACAGATGGCTAAACTATTTGATTGATGATTTGGACTGCAAAGATAATTCAAAACTCTTAAACATAGGCATAAAAATATTGTATGTTGGATTGGTCTAACTGTCAGATAAATACCAAAAAAACATTGATTTTATCGCCTTGCACGTGGCATTGATAAAAAAAATATTTAGCAACCAAATATTTAATTAAATTTGTGTTTCTAATGCCCTTTTTATTCTTTAAGCAACCCATTCATTTTTTCTTTTAAGCAGATATTTTTTGAGATGCCTACACCTTCTATTGCCCACCACAATTCATTGTTTTTCAAAACATTAATAGAAAAATCTGCCGATTTTATTGGCATCACCGATGGCGATGGTTTTATTTGCTACCAAAATCCTGCTTTTTGTCTGGCAATGGGCTACACGTTTGAGGAGGTCGTAGGCGTTCATATCTCAACGCTTATTCACCCGCAAGACGCAGCCCGAATAGGTTTGATGATTGAGACCTTAAAAAAAAATCCTGCCAAAAACATAAAGGCAAGAGGGCAATTGAAGAAAAAAAACGGTGAGTTTATTACCGTCGAAGGGATATTATGCAATTTGTTGGACGATGAGTCGATTGGGGGCGTTGTCATCACTTCGAGAGACGTTAGCGAACAAGTAGCCCTCGAAAACCAACTCCGGCAAAACGAGCAAATGCTTTTAGATGCCCAAGATTTGGGCAACATCGGCTCGTGGACGCTCGATTTTGAGACCCGACAACGCATTTGGTCGCCTCAGATGTTCAAGATTTTTGGATTAGAACCCGAAGATATCTTGAAACCCAATTTTAATGACATGGTAGAAGCCACCATCGACCCCGATTACCTCCACGAGTACCAGAGCCGAGTAGAAAAGACAAGGCAGCTGGGCAGTTATACCCACCAGATGAAAATCGTGAGACCAGACGGCGAGAAGGTCTTCCTGAAAGTAAATCAAAAAATAATCAAAGACACACACGGCACACCCATTGGGCTTGAAGGCATCACGGTTGATGTAACGATGCTGCAGCTGGTGCAAGACAGAATAGAGCAGCAAAAACTGTTTTATGAAAACATTCTCAATGGCATTCCGATTGATGTGGTGGTCAAAGACGAGCAGCATCGGTATGTTTATGTCAATCCGTCGGCGGTAAAGTCGGCAGAAGAGCGTGCGTGGATTATTGGCAAAACAGATTTTGAGTATGCCAAACGCAAAGGCTATGCAGAGTCTGTGGTTCAAAACCGGCGCCAAAAAGCCCAAGAAGCACTGCATAGCAACAAGGCATTGAAATGGGAAGAAAGTTTTAAGAAAACAACTTTGATACGGTACATACAACCGTTTAGCGACGAGATAAGCCAACGAAAACTCATCATGGGTTCGGCGGTAGATATTAGCGAGCTCAAACACGCCCAGCAGCAATTAGAAACCAGCAATGCTTACCTCAACAGTATATTTAACAGCACGCAACAGAGTATTTTTGCAGTGGATTTGGAGTTCAACTATCTTTTTTTTAATGCGAATCATCAATTGGGCATGGAGAAATTCTACAAAAAAAATATAGAGATAGGACAATCAATCTTGAAATATGTTTCGAACAAAAGCCATATGTTGGAGATAAAAAAAGCAATCGACAGAGCATCAAAAGGCGAGATAGTCAATTTTATAGACCAATGTTTTGAACACAAGACACAGACCTTGATTGTAGATATGAGTTTCAATCCAATCCGAAACAGCAACGGGGAGACCATCGGTGTGGCTATCTTTGCACAAAATGTTGTGCAGCGTTACGTGAACGAACAAAAAATTGCGGAGCAAAAAATACAAATGCAAACAGCCGAAAAACTGATACTTTTGGGACACTGGCGAAATGATTTTACTAAAACACCTCTGCAAACCCAATGGTCGGAAGGTGGCTATACCATTCTGGGATTTGACCCAAAGACACACCAAGTGCAACCCAAAGATTACCAAAACAGCATTCACCCAAACGACCGAGAACGAGTCAAGCAGATTATTGACATTGAAATACTTCAAAACAAAAAAACACCCTTGACATACGAACACCAAATGATACAAAACAACACCAAAAAAGTCATAGACGTAGAAGTGTTGGTAAACCTAATATTAAACCAAAGTAACGAGGTTGTGGCTTCATTTGGTACCATACTCGACATCACCCGCATCAAACAATCGCAAGAACAAATCAAAACCCTCAACAACGACCTCAAACAACAAATTAATGCCTTAGAAAAAGCCAATATTTCGCTCAAGCAGAAAAATAATTTTTTGGATAACTTTGTCTTTACCGTAGCACACGACCTACGCTCGCCGGTAGCCAACCTCCAAGCCCTAACCAAACTCTACGAGATAGCCCCCGAACTCATTGTACAAACAGGGCTCTCAAAGATAACCCAATCGACCGAGAGGCTCGATAGAACCCTGAGAGGACTCATCAAGATGATTGAAAATCAGCAAGACAACGAAGCCCCAAGCCAGCCAACACACATCGATTTTGAGCAACTTATAAGCGACATCATGCAAGAGTTTTCGGTCGAAAACCAAAACGCCCTACACACAAACTTGCTCTGCAAATCGATATACCACATAGAGCCCCAAATCAGAAGCATATTTTTTAATTTGATACACAACGCCGTGAAATATCAAAACTACAACAGGCAGCTCTACATAAACGTTACGACACAACAAATAAGCCCAAAAAAAATCGGCATCACCATCGAAGACAACGGCATAGGCATCGACACCGAAAAATATAAAAACGACCTTTTCAAACCCTTCAAAAGATTTACAAACCAACGAGAAGGCACCGGAATAGGGCTAAGCATCATCAAAAACACGATAGAAACCAACGGCGGTACGCTCCAACTCGATAGCCAACTCGACACTGGGACAACATTTACCATTACCCTTCAAGAATATTCACAAATAGAAGCCACAAACCAATAAAAAAAGTATCTTTGTGGGTAAAATACCGTCTGACCAAAACCAAAACACAAAACACCACACTTTATGTTCATTAAAACAAAAAAAATAACCCTCAATGCCAGCCTAATCATTGCTACACTTTTGGCAGCCTGCACACCAAACAACACCTCGACACCCACAAAATATGAAAACGGCATCTTTACCATCAATGAAGGCCCATTTCAAAACGGCACGGGAACCATGAGCTTCTATAACGAAAAAGACCAAACGACACAAAACGACGTGTTTCAAACCGAAAACAACCGACCAATAGGCAACATAGCCCAATCTATCGCCTTCCACGAAGGCAAAGGCTACATCGTGGTCAATAACGCCCAAAAAATAGAAATCGTCGATGCCAAAACATTCAAATCAACAGGCGTTATCAATGGTCTAAACCAACCCCGATACTTCGTGGGCGTGGCATCAAACAAAGCCTACGTGAGCCAATGGGGTGCCGACGGAAGCAGCGGCAACATAGCGGTGGTCAATCTATCAAACAACACCATCATTAAAAATATTGCCACGGGCAAAGGCTCAGAACAAATGCTCGCCGCCGGAGCCGTAAACAAATTGATTTATGTGTGTAACAGCGGCGGATTTGCCAACGACACAACCCTGACGGTCATCAACCCAACAACAGACCAAATCGTTAAACAAATAAAAGTAGGCGACAACCCAAACAGCATCGCAATAGACAAAAATGGCAAAATATGGGTGCTATGTGGTGGCAAAAACAATTTTATGAACCCCTCGCTAAGCACCGCAGGGCAACTCATAAAAATAGACCCAAACACCAACACAGTCGAAAAAATAATCACTTTCTCATCAAACCAAAACCACCCCAACGAACTGACTCTCTCGCCAAACGGACTGACACTCTACTACCTCGACAACTTCTATGGCGGCAAACTATTTGCCCAAAACACCGATGCCAACACCCTCAACACCACACCACTCATCAACAACAAAACATTCTTTACCATCGGCACACACAACCGCAACGGGCAAGACCTCATATACGCCGCAGGCGGAACCTTTGCCGCAAACGGAAAAGCATACCGATACAAAACCGACGGCACACTGGTAGACTCGTTTGCCGTGGGCATTATCCCAACACAATTTTATTTTAGATAATAGACCAGATTTTTTTAAATCGCTTTTCTTTTAAAAAATTTTTAAAACACGCCACAACAAACAACCTTTGGAAGGACTCATCATAAAATCAACAGGCAGCTTCTACAACGTCAGAACCGCCCAAGGCGTGGTCTATACCTGCACCGCACGTGGAAAACTCAAAATCACCACCACACTCAAAGCCACAAACCCAATTGCAGTCGGCGATTGGGTGCAGTTTGTGCCAAACCAAAACGAAAACGAAAAACAAGGCAGCATCACATCTATCAACAACCGAACAAACTTCCTCGTCAGAAAATCAACCAACCTATCCAAACAAGTACACATCATAGCCGCCAACATAGACCAAGCATACCTCATTGCCACCACCCGATACCCCGATGTACCCATGCGGTTTATAGACCGATTTTTAGTAACTTGCGAAGCATACAACATCGAGGTGTGTATCGTCTTTAATAAAATGGATTTGATTAATACACAAGACGACAAAGAATATCTCTTGGGAATGGCTCAAATATACCAACAAATAGGCTACAAAATATTTTTTACCTCAACCACA
>JAYWHZ010000060.1:0-4722 GCA_043777395.1 Bacteroidota bacterium | reverse complement strand
AATGTTGCTGCAAGCATTGCCGCTTGGCAACTGCCCAACCTGATGGACAAATGGCTCTTTGAGGTCAATAAAATTTTGGGTCAAAACCAATATTACCGCCTCATTAGTTCGGGATTTATCCACGCCGACGCTGCTCATTTGGCATTCAATATGTTTACCTTGTTTTTCTTTGCTCCCGTTGTGGTTCAGACTTTTGGCAGCGTTTGGTTTCTGATAATCTACGCTTTGAGTTTGGTTGGTGGCAATCTGCTGGTGCTTTATTTCAAAAGAAACGACCCCTACTATTCGGCTTTGGGGGCTTCGGGTGCGGTCAATGGCATACTGTTTGCGAGCATTTGTATCGACCCTTTTATGGGCATCTACCTGATGTTTATACCCATTGCTATCCCGGCTTGGCTTTTTGCCATTGCCTATACCCTCTACTCGATGTATGGCATGAAAAAACAGCAGGACAACATTGGGCATGAGGCACATTTGGGCGGTGCCATGGTGGGCAGCATAGCTGCTGTTTGGCTCTATCCGCAAGCATTTAGAGACAACAAATGGGTTTTGATGGCTATCTTTGGTTTGTTTATCGCTTTTTTTATCTACGAATTTATCAAAAACAACAAAACCACTAAGTAAACAAACGACCATGAAGGAAGGCATAGATTTTTATTTTAATGAACAAGGCTTGATGGTTTTGACCGAACAGTATCACAAAAAAAGAGGTTACTGCTGCAAAAACGGTTGCAAACACTGCCCTTATGGTTTCAAAAAAATTAAAAAATAAATATTAAAAAATAAAATAAATCCATTTCAAAAACCATGCACGACATAGAACCTTTTTATCGGTGGAAAGAACTCTACAATGCCCAAAACGACCGTCGGTCGCCTTTCTTTGGCAAAGAATATAGCGAACTCTTTTTTGAAAACCAAGTTTACAACCACTACATTCACCCCCAATGGGATACCATCGGCTCGCAAACCTTGTACCTCAAAGTGTTGTTTGCCGACTACAAAACGGGCTTCGCCATCATCGAACTCATCGGCGAATGGAACGACACCATCGAAAACGATGTCATGAACCTCAAATATGCACTCATAGACACTATGATAGACCAAGGCATCAACAAATTTATACTCATAGGCGAAAATATTCTGAACTTTCATGCCTCCGACGATTGCTACTACCAAGAATGGTTTGACCAGATAGAGGAAGGCTGGATTGTAGCACTCAATTTTAGGCAGCACGTCATCGACGAATTTCAATCGGCAAACATCGACTACTATCTGCTCTTTGGGGGCGAATTTGATGCCTTCAATTGGCGACAATTCAAACCCAGTCAACTCTATCAAGTCATAGACGCATTGGTCATCAAACGCTTAGACTAAAACAATAAAATACGCCACAAAAAAAATCCCCCAAATGCTTTGAAACACTTGGAGGATTTATATTTTTATTCGGTATCCTTTTTTTTATTTATTGATAACCAAACGCATCACCGAAACCGAGGCATTGCTCTGCACTTTGATGACATATACGCCATTGGTCAAGTTTGACAAACCTATCGTGTTGTTTTGTGCATCAACTTGCTTGCTCAACATAACGCTGCCTTTGGCATCAATCAAACTG
Organism: Bacteroidota bacterium; assembly: GCA_043777395.1. Classification (GTDB taxonomy): domain Bacteria; phylum Bacteroidota; class Bacteroidia; order UBA7662; family JAYWHZ01; genus JAYWHZ01. The sequence continues at coordinate 3,107 of JAYWHZ010000060.1, read as the reverse complement.
ACGGTACTCAAACCCTCAACACCCAAGATAGAGACCACATCGCTTGTCGGGTTTGGATAAACGCTCAACGTGTTGTTTTTGACTTTGATAGTGCGAACACCAATTACATTGCTCGTGCCATCTACATCAACCGATGTCAGGCGGTAGTAGTTTGTGCCATTGATAGATTTGTGTGTAAATTCGTAGTTGCTCACTTCGCTGGTGTTGCCGTTGGCTCTCACCGAACCTACATTGACCCAATTTTTGCTGTCGATGCTGTGTTCAATTTCAAACGATGCGCTGTTGAGTTCGCTTGCAGTTGACCAGTAGAGCAATGCGTCGTTTGCTGTTTGCTTGGCTTCAAAAGAGAGTAAGGTTACTGGCAATGGCCTAGCAGCCGAGTTGTAGGGTCCGCCGTTGGCAGTCGAAAAATCAGCATCGAATGCTACACAACCAGCAGAAGCAGGATAGTTTCCCGGAACGGTAACGTTAGAAAAATAAGCATTTTGGCTCACTATCACAGCAAAAGCCTGCACGGTGCCTGCTGCGGTAATGCCGAGGTCGCCATAAGGAATTTCCATTTCTAAGCCTGTATTGAGACCGGCTGTGTTGTTAAAAGCCATCTTGGCATTGGCAAACAAGCCACCAGATGTGTTGTTTACAGCCACGGCACCTGTTTGACCTAAGTTGTTGAAATAATCAAACACACTTGTGCCAACATGCTTGACCACATTGACGTAGGCATCTGCGACGGTACCGCTGGTGTGAAGTGCAAACATATAATCCACTTCCATCGACGATTTGAAGTTTGGGTTTGCGGCGTTGTTGCCTTCCATGTAGTGGGCACCAAAGACGGGTGCGATAGCCAATGGCGTGCCAGCAGCACGACCTGTGCCTTGCGAGAAATTGAGCCAAAGTGCCAAACCATCAGAAGAGCCAGTAGGGAGTTTGCACACCACACCGATATAGACTTTTTGGGTTGTGGGATTTGAGCGAACTCGAATGGCTGTGATGTCGGCAGCAGCACCGAAGCAAGAATTGGCATTGGCTTTTACTGCCAAGTTGGTGTAGCCCTCAGCAGGGTTGATGATGCCATCAACGGTTTGGGCAGTAGAGGCGGTCAATGCTCCCACAGAAAGAGCGGCGACAAAAAGTAGATTTTTGAACATTTTTAGTAGTTTTTAAATATTAATTATGGATTAAATTAAAATTTTGGATTCGAGAAAGGTCGAAAGTCATGTTGGTGATTTTGTCCCATTATTTTAAAAATTAAAATTGGTTTTTGTAGATTTTTAAATAGAACAATTGCTTCATTAACGCAAACATACAATAAATAATTTCATAACACTAAAATAATTTAAAAATAATTTGATTGAAATGAAAAAACAGTTTGTTTTGTAACTTATAGTTTAAAATAATTGTAGTTTTGCATTTTTATATGGTAGATGAATTGATTTTAAAAACAAAAATTTTATGTGTGGAATAGCAGGCATTGTGGCATTGACCAAAACGGCACAGGTGGCACACCAACAAGTGGTTGCGATGTGTGATGAGATGCAGCATAGAGGTCCCGATGGCGAGGGCTATCTGTTTGCCCACAACAGTTTTGAACGCAAGCAATCAATTTTAGATAACAACGAAACCTTGTTTTCGACCCAGATAGAGGCAGATAGAAACGTGGCTCTGGGACATCGGCGGCTGTCTATCTTGGATTTGAGTGCCGAGGCTTCGCAGCCGATGTGCGACCCTTCGGGGCGTTTTTGGATCGTGTTTAATGGAGAAATTTATAACCACAAAGCCCTCAGGCAGGAACTCGAAACCCTGGGCGTGCCTTTCAAAACAGACCACAGCGACACCGAAGTCATCTTGAATGCGTTTGCCGTTTGGGGCATCGATTGTTTGGAAAAACTGCGGGGCATGTTTGCGTTTTGTATTTGGGAAACCGAAACCGACAATCTTTTTTTGGTCAGAGACCGCTTGGGTATCAAACCTTTATACTATACTTTTTTTGAAGATAAGTTGTATTTTGCAAGTGAATTGAGACCTATTTTGAATCAGATTCCTACAAAGAAAGAACTTGATTTGAGTGCTGTGTCAGATTATTTGACCTACAAATGTACGGCTGCACCCAAAACATTGCTCAAAAATTTTTATAAATTACCCAATGCCCATTACCTCAAAATTCAAAAAAATGGCGTAGTTTCTGAACCCATTTGCTATTGGAATATTTTTAATATTAAAGAAAAAGAAAACCAAACCCAAGGCGAAACGGAGGCATTAGAGGCGTTAAAATCAATTTTTAGGCAAAGTGTAGATTTGCGGCGAGAGGCAGACGTAGATTATGGTGTGCTGCTATCTGGTGGCGTGGATTCGAGTGCCAATGTGGCGGTGCTTTCGGGGTTGATAGATAGACCTGTGAAGACTTTTACGGTCGGTTTTTCTAACCAAACGGCAGGCTACAAAAACGAGTTTGAATACGCCCGAATTGTTGCCAAACAGTTTGCCACAGAGCATTTTGAGAAGGAGATTGACGAAGCAGATTTTTTGTATTTTATGAACACCATCGTTCCAAACCAAGACGAACCCATTGCCGAAGAGGCTTCTATTCCCATTTATTATATCTCAAAATTGGCTAAGGAAAAGGGCATCACCGTGCTGCTGGGTGGCGAAGGTGCCGACGAGCATCTGATTGGCTACACACATTGGCGGCTGCTGTATGAGTTTGACCAACACCTCAAAAAATATCCTTTTCAAATTTATTTCTACGCCTTAAAATTGGTTTTTGGAATTCCATTTATCAAGAAAAGAAAATTTTTGTACTACAAATGGATTAACAACGCCATCAGAAAAGAGCCTTTGTTTTGGGGTGGAGCCGAATTGATACCCGAGTTTGAGAAAAAAAATGTGTTGAGCCAATCGGTTTTAAAGCAGCTGAAATCTTATAGTTCAAAACAAATCATCGAGCATTACGAACGGATTTTTAAAGAATCGAACAAAAAGAAGGAAAAGTCTTTGTTGGATTTTATGTCTTTTTTTGATTTAAACTTTCGCCTTCCCGAATTGCTTTTGCTTCGTTTGGATAAGATGACCATGCTCGCAAGCGTAGAGGGTAGAGTGCCTTTTTTGGA
>JAYWHZ010000059.1:0-17388 GCA_043777395.1 Bacteroidota bacterium | reverse complement strand
ACAATCCGCCTTAGCCATCAACGAAATTGGCGAGCCATTCATAAGACGACGGGCAATGCGACACTTAGAAAAAAAACGTGTGGTGATTTTTGGAGCCGGTACTGGCAATCCATTTTTTACAACAGACACCGGAGCAGCACTCCGAGCCACCGAAATAGCCGCCGATGTCATACTCAAAGGCACCCGAGTCGATGGCATCTACACCGCCGACCCCGAAAAAGACCCCACAGCAACCCGATACGAAACCATCACCTACGACGAAGTCTATAAAAAAGGCTTAAACGTCATGGATATGACCGCTTTTACGCTCTGCAAAGAAAACAACGTCCCCATTATTGTGTTTGATATGGACCAAGGTGGCAACCTCAAACGCATTATCGACGGCGAAAACATTGGTACACTCGTCAAAGCCTAAAATTTATCTTAAATAAAATCGTTTCGTTGGAGAATTAAAAAATAAATTCATTTCCCAAAATAATCAGCAAATCACAACCTTAAAAATAAATCTTTTTATTAAAAATAAATTAATCAATAAATGAACGAAGAAGTAGAGTTTTATATAGACAGTGCCAAAGAATCGATGGACAAAGCCATTGCACATTTGCAAGACGAGCTCAGCAAGCTGCGTGCCGGCAAAGCCTCACCCGGCATGGTCGAAGGCATCAAAGTCGATTATTACGGCGTGCCATCGCCCATCAGCCAGATAGCCAACGTGAGCTGCCCCGATGCCCGAACCATCAGCATTGCCCCTTGGGAAAAACCAATGCTCTCGGCTATCGACAAAGCCATTAGAGAAGCCAACTTGGGCTTTAATCCCAACAACGACGGCGTGGTGGTACGCATCAACATACCCGCACTGACCGAAGAACGCCGAAGAGAACTTGCCAAACGCACCAAAGTAGAAGGCGAAAACGCCAAAATAGCCATTAGAAACATCAGAAGAGATGCCAATGAGTCGATAAAAAAATTGCAAAAAGACGGCTTAGCCGAAGACGAAGCCAAACAAGCCGAAGCATTGGTACAAACCGCCACCGACAAGTTTACAGAAAAAGTTGATGCCGTGTTGGTTCTCAAAGAAAAAGAAATTATGACGGTTTAAAAAAAAACGATTGCCCTCAATGGGATTAAATCACACACCAACACTAAGGCTAAGCCAAATTATTTGATGGACATCATACAACTATTGCCCGATCACATCGCCAACCAGATAGCTGCTGGCGAAGTGATACAAAGACCTGCCTCGGCGGTCAAGGAGCTCATGGAAAATGCTGTTGATTCGGGTGCCGACAATGTTGTGTTGCAGATAAAAGAAGCCGGCAAAACTTTGATTCAGGTCATAGACAACGGCTGTGGCATGAGCGAAACCGATGCCCGACTTTGTTTTGAACGCCATGCCACTTCTAAACTCAAAACATTGGACGATTTGTATGCCATAAAAAGTTACGGATTTAGGGGCGAAGCCATGCCCTCGATGGCTGCGGTAGCCCAAATAGAACTCAAAACCAAGACCGAACACCAAGAACTTGGCACCCGAATAGCCATTGAGGGCAGTCAAATGAAGGCTCAAAATCCTTGCCAGATGCCCAACGGAACAAACATCAGCCTCAAAAACTTGTTTTATAATGTGCCTGCTCGCCGCAATTTTTTGAAAAGCAACGCCATCGAGCTCAAAAATATTTTAGACGAGTTTATTCGGGTGGCGTTGGCTTATCCCGACATTGCTTTTGGTCTGACAAACGACGACAAGGAGGTTTATAAACTCAAAAACGGCACGTTGAGGCAACGGATTGTGGCACTTTTTGGCTCAAACTATGAAAGTCAATTGGCTTCTGTGAGCGAAGACACAAGCATTTTGAAGGTGAGTGGATACATTGGTAAGCCCGAATTTTCGAGAAAAACAAGAGGTCTTCAATTCTTTTTTGTAAACAACCGCTACATCAAAGACCATTATTTGAGCCACGCCATACAGCGAGCCTACGAGCAGCTGCTGCCCGAAGGTTTTTTTCCGCTCTATGTGCTGCATCTCGACATCGAACCCAAAGAGATAGACATCAACGTGCATCCGAACAAGACGGAAATAAAGTTTCAGAACGAAAAATCGGTGTATGCCATTTTGTTTTCGGCGGTCAAAAAATCATTGTCTCAATACAATATTTCGCCCTCGCTCGACTTTACGCAAGAGGTGTCTTTTAATCGATATTTGGACCAACCTACGCACCCGTTGCTTGCTGGCAAACACAGTTTTGTGCAGCCCGAAGTAAAAATTAATGCCAATTACAACCCCTTTGAATTGGAAAAACAACACAAGAATCCAACAGACTATGCAAGCAAATCGACTAAAAAATGGGAAGAGTTGTATGAAATTTCTTTCAATAAACTATTAAACAAACAGCACGACACCAACAATTTTACGCAAGCAGACCCAGCAATTTCTCAAACTCAAAATGCTGATTACACCGCCCAAACCCAACCCAAAAACGAACAAACCGAACCCTTAAAAACTGTTTTTGACAACACGCCGCCCCAGTCGTTTGAGGATTTGGTGATAATCGATAGACCAAAAAACAATTTGTTGATTGACAGCGAAGCCATCGAGAATAAAAAAGAACTCTATCAACTGCACAAAAAATATATACTATCGCCTATCAGGTCGGGTCTTATGCTTGTGGAGCAAAACTTGGCACACCAACGCATCTTGTATGAAAAATACCTCAAACACACCGAAAAACACCCTACACAAGCCTTGCTTTTTCCCGAAACCTTGGCTTTTGATGCCAGAGATGCACTTATCTTGATAGAAATGTTGGAAGACACCAAACAATTGGGCTTCGATATAGAGCATTTTGGGCAAAATACATTCGTCATACGCAGTAAACCCATTGCTATGGCAAACACAACCGTCGATAAGCTCCTTCAAGACATCGTAGAGCAAGCCAAATACAACGCACCAGACTTCAAAACGCACAAAACCGAGAAAATGGCTCAAACACTCGCCAAACACACCGCCATCAAAACAGGTACAACACTCACACAAACAGAAATGACAACCATCGTCGATGAACTCTTTGCCTGCCAGATACCCTATTTTAGTCCCGACGGCAAAACAATCATCACAACCATCGACCTGCAAGAACTGAACTAAAAAGCAAACAAAAAGTAGAAAAAAGACCTTTATTTTAAATAAAATACCTACATTTATGCTATCTTTGCCACTTTTACACAATCAAAAATTTTTACAATCCCAAATCTATGAGATATTATTTTACCATCTTTTGCCTGTCGATAATCACCATTTGTAAGGCTCAATCGGGGTCTATATCCGGAACAATCGTCGATGCCCAAACCCAAACACCACTCGTAGGAGTCAATGTTGCCATCAAATCAAACGGACTAACCACCGGACAAACAACCGACCAAAATGGAAACTTTGAAATAAAAAACCTACAACAAGCCAAATACAACCTCCAATATTCCTATATCGGCTTCCAAACACAAACACAAACCGTAGAGATAACAAACCCAAACGACCAAAAAAAGACAACCATCGCCCTCCAATCAACACAAACAAACCTGAACGAAGTGGTGGTCTCTGCCTCAAAATTTGAAAAAAAATTGAGCGACGTAACCGTCTCTATGGAAGTCCTAAAACCAAACATCATCTCCAACAACAACGCCTTTAACTTCGACGATGCCCTCAACAGGGTCTCGGGCGTAACCATCATAAACGGACAAGCAAACATCAGAGGAAGCAGCGGATTCTCATACGGAGCCGGAAGCAGAGTATTGATGATGATAGACGAACTGCCCTTGCTCAGTGCCGACGCAGGCGATGTCAAATGGAACTACATTCCCATCGAAAACGTGTCCCAAATAGAAGTCATCAAAGGGGCAAGCTCCGTGCTGTTTGGCTCGTCGGCACTCGGCGGCGTAGTCAATGTCCGAACCGGATACCCAACCAGCAAACCCATCACCAAACTACAAACCTTCTACACCTACTACAACAACCCGCCAAGCTACCACATACGCCCTTGGGGGCAATATCCAAACCCCTTCGCAGGTGGATTTTCTGCCTACCACTCCCGACAAATCGGCAAACGATTTGACCTGACCTTGGGCGTTAATGGCATCTACGACTTGGGCTACAGAGTCGGCGAATTCTCAAAACGAGTCAGGGCAAATATCAACACCCGATACCGATTTAAAAACGAAAAATGGAGTGCAGGCATCAATGTTAATTCAATGCTCGATAGCGCCGGCACTTTCCTGTTTTGGGCAACCGACACACTCGCATTCCTACCAAGCCCAAACACAAACACCAAACAACTCAACCTCCGAGCAAACATAGACCCCTTTATCACCTACACCAACGGCACCAACAAACACAGCATCAGAAACCGTGTGTTCATCACCAACAACTCATCAGAAAAAAAAGGATTCAACACCTTTGCCGTGAGCTACTACTCCGAATACCAATACCAAAAACGAAAAGAAAACTGGAAAGGATTTGAACAAAGCGTCCTGAGCTTTGGAGCCGTAAACAACATCAACACCATCACAAGCGATAGCCTCTACGGACTCAGAAGCAGCCAAAACATTGCCGCATACGTCCAGATAGACCAAAAAATAAAACGCCTCAACTATTCGCTCGGCATACGCTACGAATATTTTAGAATAGAGCAAGACATTTATCAATATCCCGTTGTGAGGGTCGGCATCAACTACAAAATTGCCCAAGCCACCTTTGCCCGTGCCAGTTTTGGGCAAGGATTTCGCACGCCCGCCGTCGCCGAACGCTACGTCTATGCACAGGCAGGCAGCGTAAGGGTATTTCCAAACCCAACACTGACCGCCGAAAAAGGCTGGAGCAGCGAAATAGGCATCAAGCAAGGCTTTGTTTTGGGCAATATAAAAGGTTTTTTAGATGCAGCAGGATTCATCACCCAATATACCGACATGATAGAATTTAACTTTGCAGTCTATCCCGAAGGGCTGGGCTTCAAAGCAAAAAACATTACCAAAGCACGTATTTCGGGCGGCGAAATAACCCTCAACATGGGCGGAAACATCGGTCGGTGGAACCTCACGACCTCAGGAGGCTACACCTACACCTCGCCAAGAAACATGCTCTACTCGCCAACTTTTGACCTGCCCGAAGAAAAATACCTCAAATACCGATACTTTCACCTCATCAGAGGCGACGCACAAATACAACGAGGACGAATATCAGTAGGCACAAACGTTCGCTACAATTCCTTTATGTTTAGAATAGACGATGCATTCAACAACCTCATTCCGGGCGTGAAAACCTATCGAGATAACAACCAAAACGGCGACTGGATATTCGATGTACGCACCGCAATAGAAATTGTTAATAACCTAAAACTGATGCTCAACGTCAAAAATATTTTGAACCGAAGCTACCTCATCGTGCCAGGAAACATTGGGCAGCAACGCAGCTTTAACCTACAAGTCATGTACGATTTTTAAGCCACATAGCAACCCAATATGAGGTCTATTTTTTGAGTTCGTCTATTTGTTTTTGGAGATTTTCGTTTTGTTTTTGTAGTTCCTGAATAGCAGAAACCATTATCGGTATCAGTTCTATATAATTGACACTCAAATAATCGGTTTGCTCTGACTTGCCTTTTTCGGTGTGTCGTTGTTTTTCTACCAATTCGGGAAATATTTTTTGAAGGTCTTGTGCCAAAAACCCAAAATGCGTTCCCGATGGCAAATCCATTGTCCCAAATTCGCCCCGTTTGTATTGATATTGTTTGGGATTGAGCGCCATGATTTTATTTAAACTGGGTTTTAAATCTACTATATTGGTTTTCAACTTTTCGTCGGAGCTCATCGTCCAAGTGCCTGTATAGGTGCCGCCACCATTGACATACACGCCCAAATTTGCACCGTTGGCAGACACATACAAAGCACTTCTGTTGCCCACATTGCCGTAGGCAAACACACCTGCTGCGTCGAATGCCGTGCTGGTCGTTCGCCCTAAAATACCCGCATAGCCACCCTCAAAAAATCCCCCAAAACCGTAGCCGTTGCTCGGCGAGGTGCTTCTGCCATAGATGCCGATGCCGTCGTTGTTGCCATTGCCCAAATATTCGCCCTTGAAGGCTGATGTGGCTGCACTGCTTGCCGTATTTTGATTTAATGCGCCCGACAAAAAATCATTGGTGGCATATGCTGTTATTCTGTTGGAGCTGTTGATGTCGAGTTTGTAAGCTGCTGGCGATACGCCAATGCCCACATTGCCATTGGCACCCACAAGCAAATGCGTGGTCGTATTGACCCTAACCCGCAGGGCATCTTCGGCGGCATCGCTGTTGATGGTCATTCGGGCAAGCGTTCCGTTTGGCGTCCCGACCATCATTTTTCCGTTGGCCAGGTGCAGTCGGGTTTGAGCGTCGGGTGTGGTCGTGCCGATGCCGATGCTCTGCCCGTTGTCTACGATTTGGGAATTGGTAATGCTTGTGGAGCCGTTAAATTTGGCTAAAAATTGGTTTGTTCCCATGCCTTGAATGCCGTTGGCGGTGTTGTTTCCGCTGTTTTGGGCATAGAGTGCATAGGGTACGCTTTGCAAAATGGTTGTGCCGACATTGACGAAGTTGCCATTTCCCAAAGGGTCTATCTCGGTCAAGATGGCTTTGCTGCCTGTGTTCCAAGCCATGTTTTGGAAGGTTCCAAATGTGGGCGACCCTTGCCCAACGACGAGCGAAAACAACCCAAAAGCATTGGTTGTGGCGTTGTGGGTTTCTATGTATTGGTTGTTGCCGTTTTGCTGAATGCTCAACCTGAGCCGAATATTTTGGTTGGCATATAGATTGCCGGCGTTGTCTCTGGCAACGGCTTGGTAGTTGAAGCCTTGCGGTGCAGTTTGTGAAAAAGCATTGTTGATGCTAAAAAATGTGTTTATCAACAAAAAAAGTAGGGTTTTGAGGAATACAATTTTTTTCATATTTTGAGGTTTTGAGATGATAGATTAGAGGTGATTAATATTTTTGTTTAGTCAATATTCGTACCACAACCCATACAAGTAAAAAATCACCTTCGTGGCAATGAGAAGGTGATTTTAGATTAAACATAAATCTTTGGTTTTGTGGCAATTTATAACATTACATCATTCCTTTTGATTCAAATTTTTGGACAATCGGCTGAAATCTTGCGTTCAACTCGTTAGCCAATTGGGTTTCGTTGTTTTGTTTTGCCCCTTCTACGAGTGCATTCATGATGGCGAGTGCTTGCTGTATTTCTTGTGCGTATGTTGCCAATATTTCTGGTTTGAGGCTTAGATAGTAGTTTGCGTCGTGGGCATATTGGTCAAAAAGCGTTTTGGTCAATGTTTTTGCTTTGTCGTTTGCCCCAGCGGCATAGTAGGTTCCTACCATTCGGAACGTGAATAGGTTGTAGGGAATATACTCATTTGGCATCACGGCATTGCAGTAATCCAAGGTTTCGATGGCTCTTTTTTTGTCGCCTTTGGCAAGGAGTTCGTCGGCGAGCCGCACAAAATTGCTTCGCATGTTGAGTGTCATTCGGGAGGTTTCGGGGTCTATGTAGATGCCTTTGTCCATGTTTCCCCATTTAAATTTCTTCATCATGTTGTCATACATTTTATTGCCATCGACCAAGCCAAAAGCACCCGAGTTGGGTTCCGAATCGGTTTTGATGGGAACGAGTTTGTAGGTCAATCCTTCGAGTTGAAAATGGTTTTGAAGTCCCAGATACGATTCGGGTCCCATCGAGATGGTAAAGTAGATGGGTCTTTGCCAGTTGTTGGCAGAGATGATGTCGAGTACCATGAGGTCGTTTTTGTACAATGAGTTTTTGGGTAAGTCCCAATCTACGTTTCTAATAATTTTGCCGTAGTTTTCGGGCGATAGCAATCCACTTTTGACGATGGCGAGGCTATCTACCGGCAACCGCAGTTGTTTTGAGGGCAGATATTCGGCATAGCCGCCGTTTTGGAGTGGCAGTTTGGCTTCGGGGCTGTCGCTGCCTATAAAATCGACCACATCTTTGGTGTTTTGATAGCCTTTTACGCCTGCGTCGTAGTATTGAACATAATCTCTTACGCCCATCGTTACTTTTTCTTGTGGCAAGGTTAGTTTTATGATGCCGCCGTTGCCCAAATCGTATCTGAGTTGATTGATATACCAATCGGTACCCAGCAGGCTAAGGTTTATAATTCTAACGTCTTTTCTGATGCCTTCCACCTCTTGTGCATACCAAAGCGGGTAGGTGTCGTTGTCGCCCATCGTAAAGAGAATGGCGTTTTTGTCGCAGCTTTCGAGATAGTCGAGGGCAAAATCACGGGCTGTATATTTGTTTGCTCTGTTGTGGTCGTCCCAATTTTGTTGAGCCATCAAGGTAGGAACAGCCAGCAAGCAGAGCGTAGTGGCAAGTGGAGCGGCGATTTTTGGGGAAATTTTATTTTTAAGCATTTCAAACACGGCGAGCGAGCCAAATCCTATCCAGATACCGAAGGCATAAAACGAACCTACGTAGGCATAGTCTCGTTCACGGGGTTGGAGGGGCGTAACGTTGAGATAAACGATAACCGCCAAGCCTGTCAGTAGAAACAAAGTCATGACGACCCAAAAATTTTTCTTTGAGTGTTGATATTGATAAAGAAGCCCTACCAAACCCAACAAGAAGGGCAAGAAAAAGTAGGTGTTTCGGGCTTTGTTGTTTGCTATCTCGGTGGGTAGTTTGTCTGTGTCTTGGCTTCCCAATCGAGCGTCGTCTAAAAATGAGATGCCCGAAATCCATTGTCCTCTGTCTTTTTCGCCGCCTGAGCTTTGTATGTCGTTTTGCCTGCCTACGAAGTTCCAGAAAAAATATCTAAAATAGGAATGTCCAAACTGAAAGGTAAACAAAAACTTGATGTTGTCGATAAAAGTTGGTTTTTCGCCTTCTTTCAAACCCATCCATTGTTGATAAAATCTTTTGTGTTGCGGTGTGATGCTTCCGCCTGCGAAGGCACGAGGGAAGAGCGTTTGTTGGTTTTTGGGATAGACATAGCTGATGTCTGTGCCGGCTTCTTCGTATCGTTCTTTGCCTTTTCGGTATTTGGTGGCGCCCAGTTTTTGGTCTATGGGTTCGGCAGTGAAGTAGGGTCCGTAGGCGAGTGGTCGGTCTCCGTATTGCTCACGGTTGATATATGAAGAGAGGTTAAACACATCTTCGGGGTTGTTCATGTCTATGGCAGTATTTGAATTGGACCGGACCACCGTGATGAGATAAGAGCCATAGCCAATATAGATAAACACCACACCCAGCAGCACAGTATTCCACAAGACTTTGTTGGTTTTTTGGGTATAATAGATGCCCGAAGCCAATGCAGCAAACAAAAGCACGAGAAAAGTCAAGGCACCGCTGTTGAACGGCAGGCTCAAACTATTGACAAACAACAACTCAAACTTAGCGGCAAAAAACGGTGTATAAGAAATAATGCCATACTGAATGATGCCCAAAATAAGTATCGAAATCAATAAGGTAGATAGCACACCTTTGGCACTCGGTTTGAACTTTCTAAAATAATAAACAAAACAAATGGCAGGAATACAAAGCAAGTTGAGCAAGTGAACGCCCGTCGATAGACCCATGAGATAGGCTATCAGTAGCAGCCATTTGTTGGCATCTTCGTGGTCGGCAATGGCTTCCCATTTTAAGATTGCCCAAAAAACGATGGCGGTAAAAAACGACGACATCGCATACACTTCGCCCTCGACAGCCGAAAACCAAAACGAATCGCTGAATGTGTATGCCAAAGCACCCACAGCACCAGCACCCATCAAAGCAAACAGGTTTGCGGGGCTAAGCGTTTGTCCGTCGGTTTGGAGAAGGGTTTTTTTGCCCAAAGCCGTGATGGTCCAAAACAAAAACAGAATGGTAAACGAACTCGACAAGCCCGAAAGCAGATTGACCACAAACGCCACATTGCTCGCATCACCTGCAAAAAGGGTAAAAATGCGACCAATCAATAAAAACAAAGGGGCGCCAGGTGGGTGAACGACTTGGAGGCGGTAGCAAGCCGAGATAAACTCGCCGCAGTCCCAAAAACTCGTTGTGGGTTCTGCCGTAATAACATAAACCGCCGTAGCGATAGCAAACACTATCCAACCCGTCAGGTTGTTGATTTTTTGATAATTCATTTATTCAATTTTATTTGTTTTTTAAGGCATCAATGTATTCGAGGTGTGCAAAAACGATATAAATCGATATTTTTGTAATTTGGCAACGAAAATACTACTATTTGTTGGAGTAAAAAAATTTCAAAAAAAAATAAAAAAAATTTGCGTATTCAAAAAATACGTTATACCTTTGCATTCTAAAATAAAAAGTCAAGTGCTTTTCTTAAAAGATGGGTGTGCTGAGACTTTTTATTTTCAGAAAACTATTGCCCGATCGTCTAATGGCAGGACGACTGTTTTTGGTGCAGTCTGTAGTGGTTCGAATCCATTTCGGGCAACGAGCAACAACCCTTTCAATGTTTAAATTGGAAGGGTTTTTTGTTTTGTGAGGCTTCGAAAATCCAATTAATGGTATATTTGGGTCATTATCTAAGGTTTTTTATTAATTTTGAGCTCCAAAATGATTTAAAAATGAATTTAAGACAACACCAAAGCCATTTTATCCTGTTTTTTCTTCTTGCCAGCTCGTCTGTTTTTGCCCAAACGCTTGCACCCCCTCTGCGTCAATATCAAAATAAAGCCTTCACGACGGGCGAAAACTTTAAGTTCAGACTTTCTTATGGCATCATTCCGGCTGGTCTGGGCGAGTGCAATATTTCATCAAAAACCACGACCATCAACAACCGCCCGTGCTACCAAATTACGGCTACGGGACGGACGATGCCCAGTTACGAATGGTTTTTTTATGTCAAAGACACCTACGAGACCTTTGTTGATGTCGATGCCATTTTGCCGCACCTTTTTTTGAGAGATGTGCATGAAGACACCTACAAAACCAAGCAAAGAGTCGATTTTGACCAAGCCAACAACTTTGCCAAAAGCAACACGGCAACCGTTTCTACGCCTCGATTTATACACGATATTGTGTCCATTTTTTTCTTTACGAGGTGTATAGACTATACCGATTTTAAGCCGGGCAACTATTTTACGGTGCCTTTTTTTATCGACGACACCATTTTTACGATGAACGTTCGCTATGCAGGCAAAAAAAATGTAAAAACAGATTTGGGAACGTTCAGATGCCATGAATTTAAGCCACAACTCCAAAAAGGACGTTTATTTAAGGAAGACTACGGCATGTCGGTTTTTGTTACCGACGACGAAAACAAGATTCCAATCTTAGTTAGAGCCAACCTCATTATTGGGTCTCTCAAAATGGTTACGACGGCTTATTCGGGACTCAAAAACCCACCAACTGCAAAAATAAAGTAAATAGTAAGAAAATTCATTCTCCAAAACCTGTTTTATAAACCGTATGAGCGTTCATTTGGGCAATAAAAGGACTAAAATCAATAAAAATGATAAAAAAAATTATAATCCTAATCCTATCAATATTTGTGGCAAACCACATTGGTTTTGGGCAAGACACCCTGAAAATCAGCAGCCTACAAGCCGTAGAAATGGCTTTGAGCAAGCGTTTGGACGTTCAATCGTCTGATTTAAACATTAGAATTTCGGAAAAAAACCTCGATAGAACCAAAAATCAATACTTACCCGAGATCAACTTTACGGGCAACCTACGCTACAATACTACGCTGGCTACCAATGTGTTGCCGGCAGGTTTTGGAGGAAATCCAAACGTGTCGAAAGTGAAATTTGGCACCAAAAACAACACCACATTGGCATTCGATTTTTCTCAAAACATCTATAAACCAACGCTAAAAGCAGACCTCAAAATAGCTCAAAAAAATATTGATGCCGAACAAATAAACCACAACCAAAATCGATTAAACATCAAATATATGGTCCTGAATGCTTATTTTAATGCCCTTTTGAAACAAAAAACGGTGGTTTTGGCAATAGATTACGCCCAGAAAGCCAAACAAATCTATGCTATTTCGACCAAACGCTTTGAACTCGGTGCGTTGCTCGAAAATGAACGTCTCAAACAACAACTCGACTATCAAAACGCCGATATTAAACAAAAAAAAGCACAACAAGACCTCGATTTGGCACTCAAAAACCTTAAAAATGAAATCAATATTGACCCAAAAACCAATCTGATTCTCACTGATAACCTCGAACAATCAACGCCCATTGACCCAAAAACGACCCTCGACGTTCAACAAAAAAACGAACTCAAAAAACTTAAAATCAACACCCAAATCAACCAACTTCGTACCCAGCGAGCCTATGCCAATCTGCTGCCTTCGGTCTCGCTCAATGCCAACTATACGGCTCAGTTTCAAGCCCAAAATTTTGATTTCTCGCAAGACCTTTGGTTTCCATTCAACTACGTGGGGCTGCGTGTCAATGTGCCGCTGTTCAATCAATTTAGAAACAAATCTGATGCCAATGAATACAAAATAAAGGCAAATCAAAGCCAATTGGACTTCGCTCATCAGCAAAATAAACTCCAATATCAAGCCGAGCAAGCACAAACCGAACTTGCCAACGCAACATTAAACCTCGACTATGCCGCCAAAAACCTCGAGCTGGCACGCACCATTTTTAACACCGATGCAAGCCAATATACACTCGGAAAAATAAATTATACAGACCTTTTGAATACTTCAAAAGCCCAAAACGACGCCGAAAATAATTATCTACAAGCCGTCTTTAATCACCAGATTGCTTGGCTCAACGCCCAAAAAAGTTTGGAATAGTTAGAAAAATCGTATATTTGAACGCCAAAACCCTAAAAAAATCAATATGACAGTAGAAAATATCCTTATCCAACTCGACGATGCCGCCCAAGGTTTGTACTACATGAGCGAATCGGACTATCCGTTTGAGACGTTTTTGTATCCCAAAAATAGTGAAAACCCTACCGAAATCCAAGATGTTTTATCGCCACAAAACCTACTCGACTGGCTCAAAAAACCAATCGAAACGCTTGTAGAAATCGTCGAGTTAGATTTTTTTTTCCGAAACATGCTCAAAAATGAACCCAAATTTATACAATTGATTGAGACATTGACAGCCAACCTAACCGACATTTTGGTCTATAAAGTTGGGCAAATAGAAATCGAATGTTACATCATCGGTAAAACGCAAACGGGCGATTTTGCGGGGCTCAAAACCATTGCTATCGAGACCTAAAACCAAAAATCTGTATGCAAACATTGGTCTATCTGGTGGGTTTTATGGCTTCGGGAAAAACAAAAATTGGTAAAAAAATTGCTAAAAAAATAGGTTATCAGTTCATAGATTTAGACCAAAAAATAAGCGAAAAAATAAATATGTCTATCGCCGATTTTTTTAAGTCAAACACCGAAACCGATTTTAGACTCATCGAACAACAATGCCTCATAGATACCCAAAACCTACAAAAAACCATCGTGGCAACGGGTGGCGGAACGCCTTGTTTTGGAGATAACATGCACATTATCAACACTTTTGGAGCAAGTATATTCATTGATGTAGAAACAAAAATACTCGTCGGTAGGCTTAAAAACGAAACCCAAAACAAAAAAAGACCGCTCCTCAACAACGAAACTGACCCCCAAAAACTCCAAACACTTGTCGAAAATATGCTCTCCCAACGCCGACCATTCTACGAAAAAAGCCATTTCTCAATACAAAATACCAAGCACACAGCCGACGACATCATAAAACTATTGACCTAAAAAATCGATTATTTGACCACACTTATCGTCCCGTTTTGCTTCATAGGCTGGTCGTTGCCGTCGGTATATCTGAGCAAATAGACATACAAACCCGAAGGCACTACATCGTCTCCAATTTTGCCGTCCCAAGTCTTTTTGGCATCTGTCGATAAAAATATTTGTTCGCCCCAGCGGTTGAAAATCTCCAAACGAAAATCTTTGACCCTCGATGCCAAAACCCTAAAACCATCGTTGAGAGCGTCGGCGTTGGGCGAAAAAGCCGTCGGCACATACACAATTGGTGGATAAACAAAACACAATTCATTGGAATAAGACGTTTCTACCGCATTGTCGGCAGAAAAACCCATGCTTTTTATCCGAAAACATTGCTTAAAATCGTCCAAAATCAGCTGTTGTTGGTAGTTTGCAGTGTCCGAAAAGGTAAAAACAGGTTCATACATAGTAGAATTATTGCTTCTCACAAGCATTTCATACGAAATTGTGCGTTGCCAACCGATGTATCTGTTCCAATTTAAACCCAACTGCTCGTTTCCAAAACCGCCTTTCAAGACCATATTTTGATGAAAAACAGGCGACTCAAACGCCTCATTGCATTGATTAAAACCAAAAATTTTAAATTCATAGGTTTGGTTTGTAGGCAAATTGGGCAAGATAGCCGACGTTGAACCCGATGCCGAGTTTATAAAATCAACCCAAGCCGTCGAACCCTTTTTTCGATACGAAATGGTAAACAAGTTGTTAAAATTGTTGAGGTATTGCCCTTGCCAAGTCAGCAAAAAAAGATTCGGATTATCAAATATCGTACTAATTTTTTTTATCAAAACACTCGGTCTATCCAAAGCAACAACCAGACCTACAGCATTGCCCACGCAGCCCGTTGCGTTTGTTTCCAAAACACGAACCGACAACGAATCGCTCGATTGCCAATTGACCAAAATACTGTCTCTGCCATTGCCCCCAACGACCGTCCCGTTGGTCAAAAACCAACTGAAACTCGACGACGCAGGGCGACCCACAACCCGATACAAAATATTATTTAAGCCACTCAAACACACAAAGACCTTACCCAAAATCGAACCCGTAGTTGGCAGAGCAACCACATCAACCACAAAAACCGATGCCACCGACGCACAGCCATTGGGAGCCGTCTGAACCACAGAAACCACGCCCCGACCAGCACCGCCCCAACCGACCAAAACCTGATTTGAACCCTGACCGCTTGCTATCGTGCCGCCAGATACCGTCCACCGATAGGTATAATTGGGCAATATGGGTACCGAATAATTGTTTGTCCCTAAAACACAAACAGCCCCCAAACCCTGAACCAAAGCCGGGCGAGTGGTCGGATGAACCCGTACAAAAAAGGTATCGAAACGAACATAATTAAAACATTGAACAAAACTATAATTGACCTGCAAAATATATCTTATGACCGTATCTTGATTGGAGTTATTAACATATCTAAACAATGGATTGGCAACCGTATCGCTCGATAGATACGCATTGGGCAGCCAACGATACGTAAAATCTTGGTTGTGAGCTAAGCCAAGTCGAATAGTATCGCCACTACACACGATTTTGTTTGTGCCTGTGCTTGGCAAAATATTGGTCAAAACACTGGTCGTGATGGCAATAGGCAAACCCACACAACCATTTTGATTGGTTTCTACGACCCTTACCGTGCCGTTGCTGCCCAAAACATTGCCCCAACGCACCTGAATGCTCGAACCATTGTTTTGGGTGATGGTACCGCCCGTAACCGTCCACACAAACGTGGAAGTGCCGGGACTGTTGGTCGTGTAGTTTTCCAAAGCATTGGGGCAAAACCGCCTCAAACCGATGATTTGAGTACCAACCGAGCCACTATCTACTTTTATAAAAAAAGTGTACAACGATTTTTTGGGTGGGCAACCCTTGTCGTTGATAGAAAGTACAAACGTATAAGGCGTGGGCGAAGCGTGCAAGCATTGTGTTTGCCAATCGAATATTGTCGTGAGGGTATCTTTGCCTTTCAGTTTGGTCAGGGTAGGGCGAGGAAATGGAATGCCGTTAGTCAAATCGAATAAACCGCCTTGTGCCGAAACAAAAATACTGTCTCTGTCTCTAATAAAAATAGGAAATGTGAGCCGTAAGCCTGCTGCTATCCGCTGAAAAGTGATGGTGCTGCTGTTTACAATCACCGGTTTTGGATTGGGCGGGCAGGGCAAAGCCAATATTTGTATGTCTCTTCGGGTACTGCTAATTAACACGCCGTTTCTGTATTCTTTTACATTGACTGCTACGACAAAGTTGCCCTGCGAAGGCGAACGGTAGGCTGCGATGCCCGTCAGACTATCGATGGTTGCCAAGCCATTGGCACCAAAAGGCTGCTGAAAATTGTAGCCATTGGCATAATTGACCAGACCAATGGGTAGATTGAGAAAATTGGGGACTTGTGGTTGAGGGTTGTTTGAAGAGCCACCCGAGTAGGGTCTTACAAGTTCGTATCGAAGCACGTCGCCGTCGGCATCTATGGCTGTGTTGCTGATGTTTATGGTATCAGCCAGACACAAATAAGGCACTGGCACGTCGGCAAATCGGGGCGTAGAGTTGTTGAGATTGGTATTGGGAATGAAGGCGTAGTAGGTTTGCCCTATGTTTTGGTTGAGGTTCAAGATGGCGTTGTTTCGGCAGCACCTCACGTGTGTGATGTGGTAGCCACGGGTATCGGGCGGCAGTTCAATGTTTTTTTCGTAGTAGCCTTCTTGGATACACACGTTTGGGGCAAAGCTACAGGTGCTTCCACCAAACGACGGATTGACGTTGTTGTTGGTAATGAGTGGTATGGAGTCTCTTCTGAGGCGTGTTTGGTTGCCGTCGTTTATAAAAATACCAATCCGCACCTCATTGTCCAACGAGGCACCATTGGCTGCACAGTCTCTATAAATATACAGGTAGATTTTATAAATTTTGTTGCCGTTGGGTTGTGTTTGGAGGTATTGGTAGCCGATGTTTCCGCCCATGAGGTGAGCGGCAGAGGTGTTTTTGGCGTTTAGAGCAAGCAAAAAAATCATTAGGAACAGATAGATAGCAAATTTTTTCATCCTTAAAAAAAATAGTATGTAGATGTTAGAACTTAGACATGTTGATGTTGGCAATAAAGTCAAAAGTAAAAGTAATAAAATTTTAAGAAATAAATCAAAAAAATCTTCTTTTTTACTAAAAACTCCGTTCAACAAACAAAAACTTGGTGCCATCGAGCCTCAAAACAACAAAAAATAACTAATCTTTAACAAACTTACCCATCAGCATCTCTTTTTTTTGATTGATGATTTTGATAAAATAAATGCCTTTGCCCAATTCAGAAACGTCAATCTGGTTTTCAGACAATCCGTTTTTGGTCATCACCGTTTTTCCCAAAACATCAATTATCTCTAACTTTTCTGCCTTTTTTATGTCAAAACCGATACTCAAACCCGCAGGATTTGGATAAATTTTTACCTCATTTTGCCGTGTTTGCACTTTGTTAATGCCTATCGGGGAGCGAAGCACCAAGTTATCGACCAAAATTTTATCGGTGTCGTATTTGCAAGCCCCTTCGAGCGTCAGTTCAAATTCTGTACCCGCAAACGCAT
>JAYWHZ010000058.1:0-4735 GCA_043777395.1 Bacteroidota bacterium | reverse complement strand
CAAGACAAATCGGCCTCGTCTGTCAAATACAACGATGGCTTTATCCAGCTCCAACGTGTTGAATACCGCATTCAGACCAACGACATCTTGTTTATCAGCATCAGGTCTGCCGATATGGCTGCCACGGCTCTGTTTAGTGCTGCTGGCAATGCGGCTGGTGGCATGAACATCGGTATGGGCGGCGGTGGCGGCGGTATGGCTGGCGGCGGTGGCGGCGGCGGTGGCAATGCTTTTTATATTGAGGGATACAGTTTGGATGCCGATGGCAAAGTGAAACTTCCCATCATTGGCAATTTGCCTGTGTTGGGGCTCACGGTGGCTGAGGTCAAGACTTTGGTAGAGAAAGAAGCCGATAAATATTTCAACACTTATTTTGTGGTGGTGAAACTTTCGGGCATCAACTTTACTTTGGTTGGCGAATTGACTGGACCGGGCAATAGGGTTATTTTTCAAAATCAAGTTAATATTTTTGAGGCATTGGCTTCGGGCGGCGGCACTTCACCGATAGCCAACAAAAACAACATACAACTCATCAGGCAATATCCGCAAGGTGTTCAGGTTCATAACTTGGACTTGACCGACCGTAACATTATCAATTCGCCCTACTATTTTGTTCAGCCCAACGACATTATCTACGTTCGTCCACGCCGAAGCCGTGTCATCAGTCCTGCCTCCAATGCTTTTGAGACCTTCAATTTGGTCATCGGTGGTTTGGGTGGTCTCGCCTCTATTGTTACAACCATTACACTGCTACGCAAAGTCGAATTTCAATAACAGATACGCAAAACAATTACCCAATTTTATTTAAAATACCATTCATCCAATCCTTTCATTATTAAAAAGATACCATCATATCAATGACTAAGATGCAAAAAATTGATTTAAGAACCAAAAAACCCTTCAATGCGACTGACTTTGACTACAAAGCCATTTTCTTTAAGATTGTTGCATTTTGGCCTATTATTGTGGGCATTTTGCTTTTATCGCTCATAGGTGCCTATCTTTTTAACCGCTACACGACCAAGATATACAATGTATATACCACGATGCTCGTGAGTACCGACAAATCGGGTGGCGGCAAAGCCGACATGGAAGATTTTATTGAAGGCTTGAGCTTGGTTTCCAAAAAGAAAAGTTTAGACAACGAGATAGGCATACTCAAATCGCTGTCTATTGCCCGTCAGACCTTGTTAGAACTCAACTTCGATGTGAGCTACTACGTCGAAGGCTCCGTAAAACTCAGTGAGATATATGGCGATGTACCCTTCAAAGTCATTTCCGATTCGATGTATAGCAGAGGTCAAAGCGAATATATCACACTCAAAATGCTAAGCGACTCGACCTACAAGTTCATCAGTGGCTTAAACGACAAATCGGGCAAACCCATTTCGAGCGATAAAGTCTATCGTTTTAATGAAAAAGTGAGCTCAGCATATGATTTTAGGCTCGTTGCCAATCCCAAATGTAAAGTACAATACAACTTTGCCTCCTCCAACTTCAAAATCTTGTTTAATGACTTGAAGGAGCAAACCAAAGAATATTCCTCAAATTTGAATATCGAGCCTTACGGCAAAAACTCCACTATACTCGTACTGGCCATGAGCAGCACGATACCCGTCAAAGATATTGCCTATCTCAACAAGTTTGTGCAAGTGTATACCGAAAATGGGCTAAGACAAAAAAATCAGATTGCCACCAACGCCATCAGCTTCATCAACGCACAGCTATCTGGCATTTCGGACTCGCTCTACTTTGTAGAAAATCGATTGCAAGAGTTTAAGGAAAACAAAGGCGTGTTGGAAGTAGAAAAAGCAGGCGACGAAGTTTATGGACAACTCAAAGCCCTTGACCTACAACGCCAAACCGAAGAACGCAACATGAAATACTACAAGCAGTTGATGGAATATTTGGCAAAGAAAAAGGATTTTAGAGACGTGCCAGTACCCTCAATCGTAGGCATCAGCGACCCACTGCTCAACAACTTGGTGATGCAACTCATCAAAATAAGCAACGAACGCTCCATGCTCGTGGGTACAGACACCCGACAAGGCTCCATCAAAGAAAACAACCCCATCGTAAAAACCTTTGATATCCAACTCGAAAAAGCCTCAAAAGAATTGGACGAAAACCTCCGCAACGTCATCAAAGGGGCAGACCTGATGCTAAGCGACATCAACGCTCGTCTGGGCGTGGCACAAGGGCAAATGGCAACCCTACCAAGCAGCGAACGTGAAATGGTGAGCATCAAAAGACAGTTTGAACTCAACGAAACGCTCTATCTCTATCTGATGGAAAAACGTGCCGAAGCAGGCATCGCCAAAGCCTCAAACCTACCCGATAGCAAAATCATTGACACGGCAGTACGCACTGCATTGCCCATTTATCCCAACGCCATCTCAAACTATATGGTGGCACTCATCATCGGTTTGAGCCTCCCAATTGCCTACATACTGGCAAAAGAATTCTTAAACACAAAAATATCAAGCAAAAACGACCTCGAAGTCATCAGCTCCATCCCTGTTTTGGGATTGATAAGACACAACACCTATTCGAGCAACTTGGTCATTGCCACAAACCCAAAATCAGCCATAGCAGAAACTTTCCGCTCCCTGCGAACAAACCTCCAATACCTTGCTTCAGACAAACAAAAGAAGACAATACTCCTAACCTCGACTATCTCGGGCGAAGGCAAGACGTTTTGCTCCATAAACTTGGCTTCGGTCTTGGCATTGGGTGAGAAAAAAGTAGTCTTGATAGGTCTCGACTTGCGTAAACCAAAAATCTTCGACGATTTTGGACTAACCAATGCCTTCGGCGTAACCAATTACCTCATCGGCAATGCAAAAACACCCAAAGAAATTATTCAAAAAACCAATTCTGACAACCTCGACATCATCACCGCTGGACCCATTCCCCCAAACCCAGCCGAACTCTTGGTCAATGGGCAGTTGGATAGACTTTTGGAAGAACTAAGAAAAGAATACGACTATATTATCTTGGATACACCGCCCATTGGTTTGGTGGCAGACTCTTTCGAACTCTTCAAATTTGCAGATGTGTTGCTCTATGTGGTGCGTCAAAACTATTCTCAAAAAATATTTTTAGAGCAAATCAATGAACTCTACGAAAACGGCACACTCAAAGACGTGAGCCTAATACTCAACGACGTAAACATGGACACAGGCTACGGCTATGGCTACGGTTATGGCTACGGTTATGGCTACGGCTACGGCTACGGCACAGGCTACGGCTACGGTTACTACGAAGAAGACGAAGAAGAAAAAGGCGGATTTATCAGCAAGTTGCTTGGTAAAAAATAATTGCTCTAAAAAATAAACCTTAAAAAATAGCCTTCACACAAATGAGGGCTATTTTTTTTATTTGTCAAAACGAAGAGAGAGACTCAAATTTGTGCGTCTCTCTCTTCGTTTATTAAAATGAGTTTAAATTAATTTTTACCCGACCAATTTAACCGATTTGTAGCCATTGATGCTTTGGTTGCTATTTTGGCGGGTCAAACTTGTTAGGTTTTGAAAACATAGTTGTTTGCAAGTTTTAAGTGTGAGACCTTAATTATAAACCATTTGAATAGATTTTTATTTAAAATCTATTCAAAATTCACGTCAATCCACTTCTTTTACTCCAAACGCTGGCTGAGGTCCAATCTGAACTGCCTTGCGGTGTCTTTGGCTATGTCGTAGCCTGCGTCGGCATGCCTGATTACGCCGATGCCGCAGTCGTTGTTGAGTACGTTTCGGAGCCTGTTTTCGGCATCGGGTGTGCCATCTGCCACGATAACCATGCCTGAGTGTATAGAAAAACCCATGCCTACGCCGCCGCCGTGGTGGAGCGATACCCAGCTGGCACCACCCGCAACGTTGAGCATGGCATTGAGTACGGGCCAATCGGCAATCGCATCGCTGCCATCGAGCATGGCTTCGGTCTCACGGTTTGGCGAGGCTACGGAGCCTGTGTCGAGGTGGTCTCTACCGATGACAATCGGTGCTTTGAGTTTACCTTCTTTGACCAATTGATTAAATTTTAGCCCTGCAAGTTGCCTTTCTCCTTGTCCGAGCCAGCAGATTCGAGCGGGTAGCCCCTGGAAGGCGATGCGTTCTTGTGCCACTTTAATCCATCGTTTGAGTGGTTCGTTTTCTGGGAATAGGTCGAGCATGGCTTGGTCGGTAACGGCTATGTCTTGGGGGTCGCCGCTGAGTGCTACCCATCTAAATGGTCCTTTTCCTTCGCAAAACAGGGGTCTGATGTATTCGGGTACGAAGCCTGGGAAGTCGAAGGCATTTTGAATGCCCACTTCTTTGGCACGCTGTCGGAGGTTGTTTCCGTAGTCGAATGTGATGGCTCCTTTTTGTTGCATTTCGAGCATCAAAGTGATGTGTTTTGCCATCGATTGGTAGGATTGTTTGATGTATTCGTCGGGGTCATTTTTTCTTAATGTGTTGCCTTGCTCCACGGATAAGTTTTGGGGCAGATAGCCCACCAAAGGGTCGTGTGCAGAGGTTTGGTCGGTGAGGACATCGGGAATGATGTTTCTTTGGAGCATGCGTTCGAGTAGGTCGATGGCATTGCAGACTACGCCGATGGATTTGTTTTCGCCTTTTTGTTTGAATTCGAGTGCGGTGTCTATGGCTTGGTCTATGTCGTGTATTTTGAGGTCTAAGTATTTGGTTTCTATGCGTTTGTCTATGCGCCATTCTTCGACTTCGGCGGCGAGGCA
>JAYWHZ010000057.1:0-17547 GCA_043777395.1 Bacteroidota bacterium | reverse complement strand
GCAAACCATTCTAATTCTTCTGGTCGTCGGCATGCTGTCGGCTTGGTCTTGTACCGAAAAAAACACACCCAAAAAAGGCAGTATCCGACTGACTTTTAACCACAACTGGACCATCAACCCATTGGAATACAACAAAATCCAATATACCAACGCCGCAAACAACACGCTGAGCATCGAAAAAATAAAATATTTCATAACCAATATCAGGCTTCAAAAACTATCGGGCGAATACATCACAAGCCCTTCAAGAGGTTTGATAGACACCGAAAATGGCAAAATTTCGTTTCTGGTTAATGATTTGCCTCTTGGCAGTTATCAGAAAATAGAGTTTGTGTTGGGCGTAGATCCCGAAAACAACCACAAAGACCCAAACACCTTCGGGGCTTCCGACCCGCTCAACGTCGTCAATCATGGCGACATGCACTGGGATTGGAATCCGGGCTATATATTCCTAAAAGTGGAAGGCAAATACTACAAATCGAGCGGACAAACATCGACTTATTTCTACCACATTGGGCTTGACCAATACGCTCTGGTCAATGCTTTTGAGGCAAAAATCCAAGTAACAGAAGGCAATCAAAACAATGCTGTGTTTGAGGTCAAACTCTCCAAATTTTTTAACAGCCCCAATGTTTGGGACATCGAGACCAGAGAATTTACCAACACGGTAGGCGATGCCGTCGTGCCGCCCATTTTGTTTGGCAACATGAAAAACATGATTACACTCAAAAAAGTGGAATAAACACAAATCTTAGATACAAAAAAGGTCTCTATTCGCAAGAATGGAGACCTTTTAATTTTAATTTATTTTTAGTCCGATTTTAGATTAATCCAAGCCAAAACCGTAGTAGTTTCTTGTTCCGGGTCGGCTATTAAACGGAATACCTTCGTGCAAAATGCCGCCTTCTCTCTCGGCGAGTGCTTGGTTCAACTCGTCTATGTTTTTGATTGGCTCTCTGTTGATGCTTGTGATGATAAACCCTTCTTTGATGCCCAGATTTTTGAGTTTGGCATTGGTAAAGGCTCTTATTTTTACGCCGCCTTGTAGGTTATATTTTTGCATATCAAGTTTTGAAAGTGGCTCAAACTCTGCTCCCAATAGGTTGGCTGCCATGCCGCTGGCTGCTTGGAGGTCATTTTTGCCCACCAAATCGGTTTTTCCTTTGATGTTTCGGAGCGTTACGACAAAAGTCTTGCTTTGCCCTTCTCGGTTTATGGTAACATTGACCTTATCGCCGGGCTTGCGTCTGGTGAGTGCCTCTTGGAGTTGGGGAAAAGACTTGATGGTGTTGTCGTCTATCTTTGTAATCACGTCGCCTTGCTGGATACCAACTTGCTCGGCAGCTGAATTTTCTTCCGAAAATCCATCTATCAACACACCGCTATTGACCTGCAAACCTTCTTCTTTCATAATGGTTGCATCGACTTCTCGTGGCTTGATGCCCAAAAAAGCCCTTTGCACAACACCATACTGCATGAGGTCTGTTATTATTTTTTTTGCCAAATTTGATGGTATAGCAAACGAATAGCCTGCATAGCTGCCTGTTTGTGAGGCAATAGCCGTGTTGATGCCTATCAGTTCGCCTTTTATATTGACCAAAGCACCGCCGCTGTTGCCCGGATTGACGGCTGCGTCGGTTTGTATAAATGACTCTACGGGCGGCAAACCACGTTTTACGTCTTGCTGCAAAATATTGATGTTTCGACCTTTGGCACTCACGATGCCCGCCGTAACGGTCGATGTGAGGTTGAACGGATTGCCCACTGCCAAGACCCATTCGCCTACTTTGACCTCGTCGGAGTTGCCATAGATAAGAAAAGGTAGGTTTGTGCCTTCAATTTTGAGGAGTGCAAGGTCGCTCGAAGGGTCTGTACCCACAACGGTGGCTCTAAAACTGCGCTTGTCGTCCAATACAACCTCCAATTTGCTTGCACCATCAACGACGTGGTTGTTTGTTACTACAAAACCGTCGTTGGTGATGATAACGCCCGAGCCTGATACTTCGGCTCTTTGATTTCCTCGCCCAAACTGGTCTCCAAACATATCTCCAAACGGGTTTCCAAACAAAAATTCTTGGCTTCCCACGCCTGTTTTTTGCGACAGTTCGGCTTTGATGTGAACCACTGCTGGCGTTGCAATGGCGGCAGCCATCACGAAGTTTGGATGCTCCATGATGTCGGTCGGATAGGCGGCAAACGTGGTGGGCAGAGGCGAGGCTTGGGAGGGTGTGCTGTTTTTGGTATTGTTAGGGTCTGAAAGCAACCTATAAACGGTGGCACTGCCTATGGCACTGCCAAGCAAGGCGATAGAAAAAACGGCAATGTATTTACGGATAGTCATTGGGTTGGAGTTGGGTGTTTTGTGTGTGTCTAAGTGATGAAATTTTGAGCTGATAGAGGTTTTGGAATGCAATAATACACTTTTTTATTTTAATTGGTAGTCGAAAATCAATAACGCATTTGTGGCATAAAAAGTTGCATTTTTAAGAAAAAAAATTGGGCTACGGCGTTTGTGTTGCTCCAAATGTTTTTGATTTGGGTTTGAGCTTTTATTTTTTATTAACCAAGACTTTTTTTACTTTTTTGGGCGTGGAGACATTGAAAAAATGTAACTTTGCAATGGATTTTAGTATTCACCCCAACCAACTCATTTTGAAATCGATGAAACATTGCTTTACAATCTTTTTTATACTCATTACTTCTGTTGCCTTTGCCCAAAAAGGAACGCTAAGTGGAAAAATAATTGATAAATCAGCCAGATTTCCACTTATTGGTGTAAATATTTATCTCAAAGGCACGTCTTTTGGCACTTCTACCGATTTGGACGGCAACTATCGCATTGCCAACATACCGCAAGGTTCATACAACGTGGAGGTGAGCTACATCGGCTACCAGCGGCTTATCCTGACAGACATCAGGCTCGAAAATGGCAAAACAACCCTAAAAAACATCGATTTGGGGCAGAGCAATGCCACATTAGACGAAGTAGTAATCGTAGGCGACAAGCCCATTGTGGACATAGAGCAAACCAGAAACGAAAAAAATGTAGGGCAAGAAGCGATTGCCAATGCCCCAACCCGCCAGATACAAGGCGTTTTGAACACACAAAGCGGCGTGGTGCTAAACCCCGAAGGCATTTCGATAAGAGGCGGCAGAACCTACGAAACGGCGTTTGTCATCGACGGGGTATCGGCTTCTGACCCGCTGGCAGGCACTGGATTTGGGATAGACTTAGGCACCAACTCCATCAGCAGCATCAGCGTAACGACGGGTGGCGGCGACGTAGCCTACGGCGATGGCTCGGCGGGCATCGTAGCCACAACGACCAAAAGCGGAAGCGATAAAATACAATTTACATTCGGACACCGACGAGATAACTTGGGATTCAACTCAACATCACGATTTGTGTGGAACAATGAAATCTACGAAACAACGCTCGGCGGAAGCATTAAACTGAAAAAAGAACGTAAGATACGCTATTTTATCTCTGGAAAAGTGAGCTTCGATGACCTTTATTTTAAAATGCCCGCCAACCAAGTCAAATCGTCGCTCTATCCCATCAATGCCATCAGTCCCTCGCAAGACAACCGCTGGGCTGGCTCTCTAAAACTGAACTACGACTTTACGCCCCGAAAAAAATTGGCATTCACCTATCTGCGTTCTATTACCATCAATCAAGACATCAACATGCTCCGAATTACGGGTAACAACGTGCCTTTTTTGCCTGGTTTCCAATATGATTTTATGCTCCAACCCGACAATGCCAACACCTACACACACGATACGAACATGGAAACGCTCAATTGGCAACACACCATCAGCAACAAATTTTCGTATAGCGTTATTGGCTCTCGGCTGTTTGTTCACCTCCGAAGCGACGCCAACGGCAGAGATTGGCGACCCCTCAACGTCGATGGTGAGTTTGACCCCAATGTCATCATTACGTTTCCTGTAACCTATTTTAACCCCAACGACTCGGTCGTGTTTGTCAATCCCGGACCTGGACTCTACAACAACGGCGGCATAGCACCACTTTGGCACGACCACTACGTGGAAGAATATACCCTACGGGCATCGGCAAACTATTACTACAACGCCAACAACAAACTCTCCTTTGGTACAGAAATAAAACAACAAGACATGCAATGGATTGACATCTTACGCCCTTGGATTGGTGCACCAATCATCTTGCCAGACGGACAAACCTCTCAATCGTACCGATTGGGCGATTACAGCGACGTGTGGAAAGTAAACCCTTTGCGTGGTGCTTTCTATGCCTCAAACCGCATCAAATACAAAGGACTAATTGCCGAAATAGGTGGACGATTGGAATATTGGTTTCCAGGAAAATTTTTGGACGATGCCGTCCGAAATCCTATAAGCCCAATCAGAGATGAAATAAGAGAGGCTTACCAAAACTCAACAATCTCGGTAGGCAACAGAAATGCAAAGGTCCGTTTTTTACCCAAAATATCAGCCTCATTTCCAATAAAAGAAAACCAAGTGATGTTTTTCAATTACAACCACTCTATGGTCTTGCCTCACCCTTCGTTTCTATATGCCGGCTTGAACCCTTTGTATCAAGACCGTTCAACGCTGGCTCGGGTCGGAAACCCAAACTTAAACCCCGAAATGGACATCAGCTACGAACTCGGTTTGAGGTCGCAACTCACCTCCAACGACGGGCTAACGCTATCGGCTTATTGGAAAGACAAATACGACTTTATCACCTCGGCATCGGTACAAATAAAAGACCAAACAGGCAGAGAAGTATCCCGAACCCTAAGCATAAACTCCGACTACGCCAGGGTCAGAGGCATTGAAGTGAGCTACATCAAAAGAATTGGAAAATGGTTTAATGGGCAAGCCGCATTTTCATACATGACCGCAACAGGGCAGAGCAGCTCAGCCTCCGAAAGCCTAAACCAAATATTAAACAACGGAAACCGTGAAGACACCAAAGAACTTTTTTTGGCTTGGGATAGCCCCATAGACCTCAAAACCTTTGCCAACTTTACATTAGACAACAAAAAAGGATTGTTTGGGCAGCCATGGCTCAACAGAATGAACCTCTACGTGGAAGGGGTTTACAGAACAGGACGACGCTACACGCCGTTCATTTTTCAGGGCAACGACCCCGTGTCGGGAAGACCAGTTTATGACAGAGACCCAAACCCCGATGCGGTGTTTTCAAAATTGGGTGCCCCCAATTATTGGGTGGACTTAAATCTAATCAAATGGTGGAACTTCAAAAAAATCAGACTTGAATTTACGGCACAAGCCACCAATATCTTTAATACGCTCAACACCATTATCCCAAACCCCGTAACGGGCAGAGGCTACGAACTCGGCGACAATGTGCCTGTCAGTTGGAGAGACCCAAACTACCTCGACCCCCGAGACAGCCGAAGCAACAACCAGCCACCCACAAACCCAGCCCGATACAGAGCACCAAGACACG
Organism: Bacteroidota bacterium; assembly: GCA_043777395.1. Classification (GTDB taxonomy): domain Bacteria; phylum Bacteroidota; class Bacteroidia; order UBA7662; family JAYWHZ01; genus JAYWHZ01. Next base: position 12,086 of record JAYWHZ010000057.1, on the reverse strand, counting down.
TGATGGTGGGCATCAATATCAAATTTAATTAAATAATCAAAAAAAGCAGACCAATAATGTCCAAACAACCCAATTCAAACCCAAATAGCAACGAAAAAACATTGCTCGAGTTTGATGCCGCCTTCGAGCAATGTAGAGAATTATTTTTAAAAAAAACCCACGATTATGGCACGGCATGGCGTATTTTGAGGCCAAAATCGCTTACAGACCAAATATTTATCAAAGCAAAACGCATCAGAACAATAGAAGAACTGGGTTCAAAAAAAATAAATGACAGCATCGAAAGTGAGTTTATTGGCATCATCAATTATTGTGTGATGGCACTTATTCAGGTAGAAATGCAGGCAAGCGACAAGGACATTGTCAATTTTAATACCTTTTTGCAAACCATGTCTACCGCTGATACCATGAGCCTATACGACCTACACGCAGAAAGCTGCAAAGACCTTATGCTTCTCAAAAACCACGATTATGGCGAGGCATGGCGAAGTATGCGTATCAGTTCATTTACAGACTTGATTTTGATGAAACTCCTGAGAATCAAGCAGATAGAAGACAACAAGGGCAAAACAATGGTTTCCGAAGGCATTCCAGCCAACTATCAAGACATTGTGAACTATGCGGTTTTTGCTTTGATAAAATTGTAAACACAAAATTATAAACACAAAGTTGTAAACACATTGAACGTTAGATACGCCAAGAAACCTCATATCGTTTGATTGAGGTTCACCTTAGTGTAATCCGTTTTGTGCTCGTTTTATACGGCGAGTTCGGCGTTTGTTTCGCTTTTGGCAGAAGAAACCGTTACTTTTTTGGTTCGGCTGCGGCGGGTTGCACGTTTTGCATCGACTTCTACGCTGCCTTTTCCAGTATAAATGGTGTTAAAATCAACCAGTTCAATCATGCAGGTATCGGCGTTGTCGCCCAATCGATGACCTGTTTTGATGATACGGGTGTAGCCACCGTTGCGGGTTGCGACTTTTTGTGCCACCACGTCAAAGAGTTCTTTGGTCGCCACTTTATCTTGCAGGTAGCTAAATACCACACGGCGAGATGCCGTTGTGTCGTCTTTTGATTTGGTGATGATGGGTTCAACAAACTTACGCAATTCTTTGGCTTTTGCGAGTGTTGTCATAATTCGTTTCGTTCCAATCAAGGAGATAGCCATATTTGAGAGCATCGCTTTTCGGTGCGACGAGGTTCGGCTCAAATGGTTATGTTTTTTTCCGTGTCTCATATTAGTGTATTGTTATTCTTCGTCAAGTTTATATTTTAAAATATCCATACCAAAGGTCAAGCCTTTGTCTCTTACCAATTCTTCCAGTTCGGACAATGATTTTTTACCAAAGTTTCTGAATTTGAGTAGGTCGGCAATATCAAATTTTACCAAATCGCCCAGAAACTTTATCTCAGCGGCTTTCAAACAATTGAATGCACGCACGGAGAGGTCTAAGTCGGAGAGCGATGTTTTTAATATCTTGCGGATGTGCAACATATTTTCATCAATCTCATTGACAATTTCCTTTGGTTTAACTTCGAGCGTGATGTTTTCGTCTGAAAACAGCATAAAGTGCTGGATTAGAATCTTTGCAGCTTCTTTCAAAGCCTCTTCTGGGTGAATTGAGCCATCGGTTTTAAGGTCTAAAACCAATTTTTCGTAGTCGGTTTTTTGCTCCACACGGTAGTTTTCTACTGAATATTTCACATTTTTGATTGGCGTATAAATACTATCAACCGTGATGGTGTTAATATTAGCATCGTTTGGCAATTTGTGTTCTTCGGCAGGCACGTATCCACGTCCTTTCTCGATGGTCAAAATCATTTCAAATCTGATGTTGGTATCGAGGTTACAAATGACAAAATCGGGGTTCAAGATGGTGAAATAATCTGAAAAACGTTGCAAATCACCTGCTTTAAGTTGGTCTTGACCCTTAATATCTATCCTGATGGATTCGGTATCGGGCGAGCCTTCGTTGCGCTTAAAACGAATTTGCTTTACGTTTAGAATAATTTCAACCACGTCTTCTATCACGCCTTTTACGGTTTGGAACTCGTGTGTAACGGTTTCGGGGTTGAGAATTTGGATTGATGTAACGGCATAACCTTCTAAGGAGGAGAGTAATATCCTACGCAGTGAGTTACCAATTGTTACACCAAAACCTGGTTCGAGGGGTCTAAATTCAAATGTTCCTTCAAAGTCGCTGGCTTTTTGCATCAGCACTTTATCTGGTTTTTGAAATGCAAGAATCGACATTATATCTTTTCCTTTACTTTTTTTTAAAAAAATTGACGACTGAAAATGAAAAAATAATTCCTGTCTAAGCGAAAACTATTTTTTTACATTCTGTTAAAATTATTTAGAGTACAATTCTACGATAAGCTGTTCCTTGATATTTTCAGGAATAGCGGTGCGTTCAGGGTAAGCAACAAACTTACCGACCATAGCGGCTTTGTCCCAATCCAACCAATTGTATTGATTGGCTTTCTGACCCGAGAGTGCCGTCGAGATGACCTCCAAAGACTTGGATTTTTCTCTCACTGCAACCACATCGCCGGGGCGAAGGCGAAACGATGGGATATTGACAACGCTGCCATTGACCGTTACGTGGCAGTGACCCACCACTTGGCGTGCTGCTCGGCGAGAGGGTGCAATACCAAACCTATAAACGGTGTTGTCGAGGCGTGCTTCTAAGAGTTTGAGTAGGTTTTCGCCTGTGATGCCGCCCTTGCTTTGTGCGTCGTGAAATGTTTTGCGAAACTGACGCTCCAATAGCCCGTAGGTGTATTTGGCTTTCTGTTTTTCGAGCAACTGAACTGCGTACTCCGATTTCTTGGAGCGTTTTGATGCTGCACCGTGTTGTCCTGGTGGATAATTCTTCTTTTTCAAAGCTTTATCATGCCCAAAGATGGGTTCCATAAACTTGCGTGCAATCTTGGATTCTGGACCTGTATATCTTGCCATTGTAAGTTGGTTCTGTTAATTAAAATGAATAAAATTTATACCCTTCTGCGTTTTGGAGGGCGGCAGCCGTTGTGCGGCAGTGGGGTGATGTCTCTGATGGTTGTAACCTCGATGCCTGCTGCTGCTACGGTTCTGATGGCTGATTCACGACCAGTTCCCGGACCTTTGACGAAGGCTTCTACCTTACGAAGACCTGCCTCGTAGGCTATTTTGGCACATTCGGTGGCGGCGATTTGGGCTGCATAGGGCGTATTTTTCTTTGAGCCTCTAAAACCTGCTTTACCTGCCGACGACCACGAAATGACTTCGCCCGCCATATTGGTGAGTGATATGATGATGTTGTTGAAGGTCGATTTGACGTGTAGCTGCCCGATTGCTTCTACTTTGACAACCCGTTTTTTAACAACTTTACTTCCTGATTTTGTATTTTTTGCCATGGTCAATTGAGATTATTTGGTTGCTTTTTTCTTATTAGCAACGGTTTTGCGTTTGCCTTTTCGTGTACGTGAGTTATTTTTTGTACGCTGACCTCTCAAAGGCAATCCTTTTCTATGGCGAAGTCCTCTATAACAGGCAATATCCATCAAGCGTTTGATGCTTGTTTGGACTTCGGAGCGTAGTTCACCTTCAACCGTAAAATCATCGGTAATTACCGTCCTGATACTGTTGAGTTGGTCGTCGCTCCATTCAGCAACTTTAGTGTCGTGGCTGATACCTGCTTTAGCCAGTATCTTTTCGGCGGTAGACCGACCGATGCCATAAATGTAGGTTAATCCGATAACCCCTCGTTTGTTTTTGGGCAAATCAATCCCTGCGATACGTGCCATTATCCTTGTCTCTGTTTAAATTTTGGATTTTTTTTGTTGATGACATAGACAACGCCGTTGCGTTTGACTATCTTACAGTCGGCACTGCGTTTTTTTACAGAAGGTTTTACTTTCATCTTTTGAATAGGTAATTTTTTTTTCTTGAATAATAAGGTTAAAAAGTGTGCTAATTACAATGAATGCACTGTACTTAACCCATTTATTTAGTATCGATAGGAAATCCTACCTTTGGTTAAATCATAGGGCGATAGTTCTATAACAACTTTGTCGCCGGGAATAATCTTGATATAGTGCATACGCATTTTACCTGAGATATGTGCGATAATCTCGTGCCCATTTTGTAGTTTTACTCTAAATATTGCATTTGACAATGCTTCGAGTATCACACCATCTTGCTTGATAGACGTTTGTTTAGCCATTTATGCGTTGGTTTGAATGTAATCGAATGTTGATAATATTTCTGCTTTACCTCTACGAACCACAACCGTATGCTCGTAGTGGGCTGCCAACCCTTTGTCTGATGTCAAAATGCCCCAACCGTCTTCGCTTTCATAAATCTCTTTGCTAAACTGGGTTATCATTGGTTCTATGGCAATGACCATGCCTTCTTCTAACCGTTTGCCGTCACTTCTCTTGCCAAAATTAGGGACATCGGGTTTTTCGTGCAGTGCCTTACCAACGCCGTGACCGGTCAATTGACGCACCACACCGTAGCCATTTTTTTCGGCGTGTTGCTGAATGGCATAACCAATATCACCAACCCGTTTGCCAAAAACAGCGTTGTCGATGCCAAGTTGCAAGCATTCGAGCGTGATTTTCATCAACTGTTTGGCTTCTTGCGAGACCTGCCCGACACCAAACGTGTAAGCCGAATCTCCAAAGTAGCCTTTCATTTCTACGCCACAATCGACCGAAAGCAAATCGCCCTCTTTCAACTCATACTCGTTTGGGATACCGTGTACCACAACATCGTTGAGAGACATACACAAGGCATTTGGGAATGGATTTGATGGGTCGCCATAGCCTTTGAAGGCTGGTTTGCCACCATTATCTCTGATAAACTGCTCTGCAAATTTATCAATATCCATGAGCCTAACGCCTGGTTTTATCATTTTTGATACTTCGCCGTGTACACGACCTACTAACAAAGAACTTTGTCTAATGAGTTCAATTTGAGCCTCACTTTTCGCTAACTTCATACCCAACTTAACTTGCAACCACGGAAGCATTACGTCCTTTTATTTGCCCCGACTTCATCAATCCATCGTATTTGCTCATTAATAAATGGCTCTCTATCTGCTGCAATGTATCCAACACAACGCCCACGATGATGAGCAACGATGTGCCACCAAAAAACTGTGCAAACTGTGAATTGACACCAAGCAAAATAGCGAATATGGGCAATATAGCAACGATTGCTAAACCCAAAGCACCAGGTAATGTTATTTTTGAGAGTACGTCGTCTATGTGTTCTGCTGTTGGCTCGCCCGGTTTTATGCCCGGCACAAAACTGCCGTTGCGTTTCATGTCTTCTGCCATTTGGGCTGAATTAACCGCCAATGAGGTGTAGAAATATGTAAACACAATGATTAGGAATGCCAACAAGAGGTTGTAGCCCCACGAAGTGTAGTTGCCAAAAGCCGATGCCAACAAGTTGGTTGTGTTGCTTTGTGGCAAAAAAGAGAGCAGCGTGGCGGGAATAAACATGATTGCTTGTGCAAAAATGATTGGCATCACGCCTGCCGAGTTCACTTTGAGTGGTAGATACTGCCTTGCCCCATTGGGTGTGGTTACTTGTTTTGTACCGATGATTTGTCGGGCGACTTGCATTGGAATGCGTCGGACACCTTGAACCAAGAGTATTGTAAAGGCGATGACACCCAACCAAACGACCATTTCTATGAGAAAAGGGATTAGACCGCCACCATTGATGCTAAGTCGAGAGGTGATTTCGCTCACGAGTGCTTGCGGAAGTCGAGCAATGATACCAACCATGATGATTAACGAAGTGCCGTTTCCTATGCCTTTATCGGTGATTTTTTCGCCCAACCACATGACGAGCATGGTGCCAGCGAGCAAACAAAAGACCGAAGAGATGTAGAAAGTAAGTGCGACGCTATCGCCTACTCTTGGCACAATGGCTTCGAGCGACTGTGCTTTTAGGTTGATAACAAAGGCAATACCCTGAACAGCTGTGATTAGAATGGTCAAAAAGCGGGTATATTGATTGAGTTTGTTGCGACCACTTTCGCCTTCTTTTTGCATTTTTTGAAATTCGGGCAGAGCCATTCCCAGCAATTGGACGACAATTGAGGCGGAGATATAAGGCATAATACCCAAAGCAAAGATGGAAGCACGACCAAAAGCACCGCCTGCAAACGTGTTAATCAATCCCAAGAGACCTGTGTCGTCGCTGGCGGGTGTTATCTTTTCCAAAATGATGGGATCGACACCTGGTAGCACAACATAAGAGCCTAATCGGTAGATTAATAGCAACCCTATTGTGAATAGGATTTTTGAACGCAGTTCTTCTATTTTGAAGATATTTTGTAGGGTACTAATGAGTTTTTTCATGGCTTAAATTAGAAGGTTTCGACTGTGCCGCCCAATGTTTCGATGGCACTCTTTGCAGAGGCGGAGAAGGCATTGGCTTTTACGTTGATTTTGGATTTGAGTTCGCCACGTCCTAATATTTTGACGGGTTTTTTGGAGTGTGCAAGACCATGTTGGCGAAGCACTGCCAAGTCTATAAAAGACACTTGATAGGTATCCACCAGCATTTGGAGTGCGTCTAAGTTGATGCCCACGTATTCTACTCTGTTGATATTGTTGAATCCAAACTTCGGAATTCTGCGTTGGAGTGGCATTTGACCGCCTTCAAAGCCGATTTTTTGTTTTGAACCGGAGCGAGCTCTGTCGCCTTTGTGTCCACGTGTCGATGTGCCGCCGTGTCCCGAGCCTTGTCCCCTACCGATGCGTTTGGTCTTTTTGGTAGAGCCTGGTGCTGGTTTTAGATTATGTAATTCCATGTCTTAAATTTGTTCTACGTTTATAAGGTGCTGAACTTTTGCAACCATACCAAGTATTTGGGGGCTTGCTTCTTTGATTACGCTGGTGTTTGGACGGTGTAGTCCCAAAGCGGCAAGGGTATCTTTTTGGCGTTGCTGCCTGTGAATACCACTTTTTATTTGTGTGATTTTAATTTGTGCCATTTGCTTTTTTTGATGGGTTAGCCGTTAAATACTTTTGTTAGACTGATGTTGCGTTGTTGGGCAACGGTTTGAGCGTCTCTTACTTTCAAGAGTGCGTCGAAGGTTGCTTTGACCACGTTGTGTGGGTTTGACGACCCTTTGGATTTTGCCAAGACATCGGTGATGCCTGCACTTTCAAAAACGGCACGCATGGCTCCGCCTGCTATCACGCCGGCACCGTGTGCTGCTGGTTTTATCAGCACCCGACCGCCACCAAACTTACCGTCTTGTGGGTGTGGGATGGTGCCATTGATGATGGGTATTTTTATCAATGATTTTTTGGCATCTTCAACGGCTTTGCGTACGGCATCCGACACTTCTTTTGCTTTGCCTAAGCCATACCCGACGGTACCGTTTTCGTCGCCTACAACCACAATGGCTGAGAAACTAAACGTACGACCGCCTTTGGTTACTTTGGCTACACGAGATACATGAACCAATTTGTCTTTCAAATCGGATTCGCTTGCTCTCATTTTTCTATTTTCGTTTTGCATTCTTTTTGTTTTTTGGGTGTTTTAGAATTTTAGACCGCCTGCTCTTGCGCCATCTGCAAATGCTTTTACTCTACCATGATAGAGGTATCCATTTCTATCAAATACGATTTCGGCTATGCCGGCTGCGAGTGCTTGTTGGGCAATTTCTTTGCCAGCCACAGCGGCTTGTTCAACTTTTGTGGTGCCTTTTTCTATTTTTAAGGATGATGATGCGAACAAGGTTTTGCCTGTGTTGTCGTCTATCAACTGACCATAAATGAAACTGTTGCTTCTAAAAACAGACAAACGGGGGCGTTGTTCGGTACCGGAGATTTTGCCTCTGATGCGTTTTTTTATCTTAATTCTACGGTTTAATTTTGTTATCATTGCCTTTTCAATTATTTTTTAGATGCTGATTTACCTGCTTTTCTTCTCAATATCTCGCCTGTAAACTTGATACCCTTGCCTTTGTATGGCTCTGGCTTGCGGAGTGAGCGGATTTTTGCTGCTATCATGCCGATAAGTTCTTTGTCGTTTGATTCTAATACGATTTTGGGCGGAACGCCTTTTTCGGTGATGGTTGTAACTTTGATTTCGACTGGGATTTCGAGTACAATATCGTGTGAGTAGCCCAAAGTGAGCTGGAGCAGCTGCCCTTTGGCGTCGGCACGGTAGCCTACGCCGATGAGTTCTTGCTGTGTTTTATAGCCTTCTGACACGCCAATAACCATGTTATTGATTAGGGAGCGGTAGAGTCCATGCAAGGCTCGGTGGCGTTTTTGTTCGGTTGGGCGGGCAACGATGAGTTTGCCGTCTTCCATACTGAGCGTTATATCGGGGTTGATGGTGCGGTGTAGTTCGCCTTTGGGGCCTTTGACCGAGACGTGGTTTTTTTCTATATTGACGCTAACACCGTTGGGGAGCGTAATTGGTAATTTTCCTATACGTGACATTTTGTTTTTCTCCTGGGTTGGTTAGTAGATGTAGCACAATACCTCGCCACCAACTTTGTTGCGGCGGGCTTCTTTATCGGTCATAACACCTTTTGGTGTGGAGACAACGGCGATACCTAATCCGTTGATTACTCTTGGCATATCGGCTACGCCTGAATACTGGCGGAGACCTGGTCGGCTCACTCTTTTCAGCATGTTAATGGCTGAACGTTTAGTTTGCGGGTTATATTTCAGGGCAATTCTTATGTTGCGATGAACTTGCTCGTCGTCGAACTTATAGTTCAAGATGTAGCCACTTTCAAACAAAACTCTTGTAATTTCTTTTTTTAGATTAGATGAGGGAATACTAACAATGCGGTGATTGGCTTTAATGGCATTGCGTACTCGGGTCAAATAATCTGCAATTGGGTCTGTCATTTTTTAATTTTTGAGTTTAATCGATTAATTGCAGTATAATATTGCTATTACTTACAGTTACATTTTTTATCAGCTTACTTTTTTTGTGTATCGATTTTTATTTATCAATACGCTTGTTGTTAAGTAGTTGGGGTAAAAAATACTCACTTTATGGTGCATAAAACAACCAATTTCAAGGAGCAAAAGACAAGTTTGAAGTTTGCCATTTGAAATTGGAGTGCAAAAATAGTAATATTTTTTTAATAGTCCAAATTTTATTTTGGCATATTGGTATTTTAGTTTACCAGCTTGATTTTACCACGCCGGGTATTAAGCCTTCTGATGCCATTTTTCTAAACAACACACGTGATATTCCAAATTGTGCCATGTATCCTCTTGGGCGACCGGTGAGCTTGCAGCGACTGTGCAAACGGGTAGCCGATGAGTTTCGGGGTAGTTTTTGGAGTCCTACTGCATCGCCTTCGGCTTTGAGTTTGGCTCTTTTTTCGGCATATTGTGTTACGAGTGCTTCACGTTTAACTTGTCTTGCTTTGACGCTTTCTTTTGCCATGTTTGGTGGAGTTAGTTTTTAGTGGTTCTAAATGGTAATCCCAATTCTTTCAGTAGAGCGTAGGCTTCTTCGTCGGTTTTGGCGGTGGTTACGAAAGTGATGTCCATTCCAGATAGCCGACTGATTTTGTCGATGGCGATTTCGGGAAATATAATCTGCTCGGTGATGCCCATGGTGTAGTTTCCTCTGCCATCGAAGCCTTTTGGACTGATGCCTTTGAAGTCTCTCACACGGGGTAAGGATACGGCGATGAAGCGGTCTAAAAATTCGTACATGCGTTCTGAGCGCAAGGTTACTCTGACGCCGATGGGCATTTTTTCACGCAATTTGAAGTTTGAGATGGCTTTTTTGGAGAGTGTTGGCACTGCTTTTTGACCTGTGATGGTGGTCATTTCGACGACGGCACTATCGACCAATTTTTTGTCGGCTACGGCTATACCGATGCCTTGATTGATACATATTTTTTCTAAGCGAGGAATTTGCATAACGCTTTTGTATGTAAATTTCTCTTTCAAAGCAGCCACGACATGGTCTTTGTAGTGATCTTTGAGGCGGATTGTGTACGATGAGTTGCTCATTTTATTTGATAATATCTCCGGTAGTTTTGATGTAGCGTTCGATTTTGCCAGTGGCATTGCGTCTGCGACCGATTTTGGTTGCTTTGGTGCTGTTTGGGTTTTTGGGATCGACGAGCGTTACGTTTGAAATGTGAATAGGTGCTTCGATTTGAACAATAGAGCCTTGGGTGTCTTGTGCCGTGGGTTTCTTGTGTTTCTTTACGATGTTTACGCCTTCTACGAGCAGTTTGCTCACCGATGGCATGGCTTTTATGACAAGTCCTTTTTTGCCCTTATCGTCTCCAGTAATGACACGAACCAAATCACCTTTTTTAATTTTAGATTTAACCATTGCTTGATGATTTTTGATGTATTGATGTTAGTATGTTTAAAGCACTTCGGGTGCCAATGAAACAATTTTCATAAATTGTTTCTCACGCAGTTCACGAGCCACAGGTCCGAATATACGGGTTCCTCTTGGTTCATCTTGATTGTTTAGTAAGACCACCGCATTGTCGTCAAAACGAATATAAGTACCGTCTTTGCGGCGAATTTCTTTCCTCGTCCTGACGACCACTGCTTTCGATACAGCACCTTTTTTGATGCCTCCCGATGGGATAGCGGCTTTGATGCTGACCACGATTTTGTCGCCAATTCGGGCATAGCGTTTGCCTGTGCCGCCCAGTACTCTGATGCAGAGTACTTCTTTGGCTCCGCTGTTGTCGGCAACGCCTAATCTGCTTTCTTGTTGTACCATTGTTTGTGTGAGTGGTTTTTAATTATTTAACTTTTTCTACAACTTCTACTAATCGCCAACATTTGGTTTTACTCAAAGGGCGGGTTTCCATGATGCGTACAGTATCACCAATGCTACACTCGTTTTTCTCGTCGTGGGCATGAAATTTGGTGCTTTTTTTAACGAATTTACCGTAGATGGGGTGTTTCACTTTGCGCTCTACGACAACCGTGATGGTTTTTTCCATCTTGTTGCTGCTCACGACCCCAACTCTTTCTTTTCTTGCTTGTCTTTCCATTATAGCAGATTGGTTATTTTGTGTTGCGTACATTGAGTTCGGTCATCAAACGGGCAATATCTTTACGAGTCTTTGAAAAATAACTCAAACTCTCAATACTCGACGACGATACGGCGGACGAAAACTTGGCACGTTGCAAGTTTGTTTTCTCTTCTTTAATCCTACTTTCTATCTCGTTGGTAGGTAAATTTTTTATTTCAGCGTATTTCATTGTTTTAATCAACAAAGTCAGGTTTAACAACAAATTTAGTTCTCACAGGCAGTTTTTGTGCTGCCAATCGCATTGCCTCTTTGGCAACTTCGAGCGGCACGCCGTCTGCTTCAAATATTAAGGTACCTGGTTTTACAATTGCAACCCAGTATTCTGGCGCTCCTTTACCTTTACCCATACGCACTTCGGCGGGCTTTTTGGTAACGGGTTTATCGGGGAAAATTTTAATCCAAACTTGCCCTTCACGTTTCATGAAGCGGGTAACGGCAATACGTGCCGATTCGATTTGGCGGGAGTTTATCCATGCCGGCTCTAATGATTTTAAGCCAAATGAACCGAATGCCAATTCGTGGTTGCGTGTTGCCAACCCTTTTACTCTTCCTTTTTGTACTTTTCTACGTCTTACACGTTTTGGTGCTAACATTGCTTACAGTTTATTTTTTTTAAATGACTATTTTTTACCGCCTCTGTTGGCGTTGCGGCTACGGTCACCACCTTTGTTGTCGTTGCTACCAGCACCTGTGTTGCCACGACGGTCGTTGCCGCCAGTGCCTGCACCTTTGTTTCGGTCGCCACCTCTGCCGCCACCTTCGCCGCCACGACGACCGCCACGGTCATCGCCACCACGTGTGGAAACCGAAGTACCGCCTGCACCGCTGTTGCTTTGCAAGTTGGCACCTATGTTGGGTGATAAATCATGTTTACCATAGATTTCACCCTTGCATATCCATACTTTTACGCCTATTTTGCCATACACGGTCAGGGCTTCTACGTTTGCGTAGTCTATGTCGGCTCTGATGGTGTGCGTTGGCACACGTCCTTCCATATACTCTTCGCTGCGTGCCATTTCG
>JAYWHZ010000056.1:0-4768 GCA_043777395.1 Bacteroidota bacterium | reverse complement strand
GGTTTGGAGGTTGGCGTTGAGGTGTGGTTTTATTTTGCTTATCCAGTTTGAATTGTAGCCGCCTTTGTTCATCATTTGCCAGCTGATGGGTTCGTGGTCGCTAAAAATAAATGAGCCACCGATGATAAAAATCCTCGTTTCGTGTTTGGGTTTTTTGTAGGCAAATGGAATATTGTTGTAGCCATTTCGTAGGCGAAAACGCACGGTTTTGAGGTCTTCGCACAAGACATCGATGCTATCTCGTGGAATAATGTCTCGGGCAAACGTGGCAGGCACATAAGGAATCGATTGGCCAAGGCGTTGGTTGGTCGTTGGTTGGGGTTTGATGTGTAGGAGCAATTCGGTATTAAAAAATGACCACAAAGCCATAAAAAAGACGATAAACCGATTAATCCACACGGGTTTTTGGTCAAATAGATTGATTAGCCAATTTCTTTTTATTCCACAAAACGCCACAAAAGCCAGCAGAGCCGTTTCTATCCCAATAATTTTTTGGAGATTGTTGATGTTTTGTCGGTAAATATCAGCCAATAGATTTTTTTTGGTAAATAGATTGACAGTAAACGGATTGACCACCACGAGTAGCAAAAGGGTTAAGGTTGCAAAAACGGCTACGAGCATAAAAAAGTGCTTTTGTGGCAGCTTTGCGTTAGGTTTGCTCATGGTTGGCTTTTTGTTTGAGGTATTCGTAGATGGCGTGTTGGCTTCTGATTGGTGTTTGGTTTGGTTTTAGGATTGGGAGTGTGTTTTCGAGTGGGTTTTTCATGTTTCTGGCCTTCACATTGTCTTCGATTTGAAAGTTTAGCATGTCCATCATTTCTTTTTTAAGTTGTTGGTCGTAGATTGGTATGCCCATTTCTATTCGGTCGCTTAGGTTTCTGTTCATAAAATCGGCAGAGCAAAGGTAAACGATTTTTTTGCCGCCATTACAAAACACATAGACCCTCGAATGCTCCAAAAATCTATCGACGATGCTGATGACTTTGATGTTTTCGCTCATAGAAGGTATGTTTGGTATCAGGCAGCACATGCCCCTGACGATGAGTGTTATTTTTACGCCTGCACGGCTGGCATCGTATAGTTTTTCTATCATTCTTTCGTCGGTCAGGCTGTTCATTTTTAAGATGATATAGGCTTGTTTTTTTCTTTTGGCGTTGGTAATTTCTTTTTCTATCAGGGCTTCAAATCCTGCTCTTAGAAACAACGGGGCAACCAAAAGGTGTTTGTAGGTGTAGGGTTGGTTTTCGTTGAGCATGGCATCAAAGAGTTGTTCGGCATCGTCGGTGAGGCGTTTGTCGGCGGTCATCAGTGCGTCGTCGCAGTATATTTTTGCCGTTATGCCGTTGTAGTTTCCCGTAGAGAAATGGGCATATTGCTTGAGCCTTCCCTTTTCTTTTCTTGTAACGATACAAAACTTGCTGTGAACTTTCATGTTTGGCACGCCGTAGATTACTTTTACCCCAACTTCTTGCAAGCGGTTTGCCCAGTTTATGTTCGATTGCTCGTCAAAACGGGCTCTAAGTTCGATGATGACAATGACTTTTTTGCCATTGGCAACGGCGGTGATGAGTGCTTTGCAGACCACCGATATTTTTGCCACTCGGTAGAGCGTTATCCGTATGGTCGTTACGTTTGGGTCTATGGCGGCTTCACGCAAGAAGCGTATCAGGTAGTCAAAAGATTGGTAAGGGTGATGCAGGAGTATGTCTTGCTTTGCCAACACATCTACGATGCGGCTTTTGCCTTCGAGTTGGGGGTGGGTCAATGGCACGAAGGGTTCGTAGAGCAGGTGTTTTTTTCCCAAGTCGGGAAAATGCCGAAAGTCGCTAAACTGATGGTATCGCCCGCCGGGTATGAGGCTTTCTTGTTCTAATTTGATGTTTTTGATTAAGAATTTAAGAAATTTTTCGGAGATGGTTTCATCGTAAACAAACCGCACTGGCACGCCTTTTTTTCGTTTTTTGAGGCTGTGGTTTAGTTTTTCCATCAGGCTTGCTGGTATGTCGTTTTCGATGTCTAGTTCCGAATCACGGGTTAGTTTTATGGTGTAGGCATCGTGGCAGTCGTAGTCAAAAAACGAAAACAGTGTTTTGAGGTTGTGCCTGATGAGGTCGTCGAGGAGTACGAGTTGGTGTTTGCCTTCGAGTGTGGGAAGTATGTAGAAGCGAGGGAGTTCGTTAGAGAGTTGTATGAGTGCAAATTGGTTGTCTTTTTTGTTGTTTTTGTAGTACATTTCTACTGCCAGATAGATGGCGCCGTCTTGCAGATTCGGAAATTCGCAGTCCGTTTTGAGCATGATGGGCGTTAGGTGCGTAAAGATGGTGGTTTTAAATAGATTGGTGAGATAGTGGCTTTGCTCTTGCGAGAACTCATTTTGATTGACAATAAAAATTTGTTCTTTTGCCAATTCGGGAATGATTTGGTTGTTAAATATCTCGTCAAAATGTTCGCTTTGCTCAATGACAATCTGCTGCACCTGTTTGAGGATAATGTTTGGGTCGAAGTAGAGTTGTTTGGCTAAGTTGCTTTTTTTAATCAGTGCCAATCGGCGTTGAGTTGCCACTCTTGCCCGATAAAAATCGTCTAAATTGGAAGAAAAGATAGCCAAAAACCGAATGCGTTCTATCAAGGGTGTGTCTGTGTTGGCGGCTTCTTGCAACACCCTTTCGTTAAACATGAGCCAGCTGATTTCTCGGTTTATGATTTGAAATTTGCGGTTGCCTCGACCGGCTCTAAAAAAAATCCCTTTATTTAATTCCATGTTTGTATCGACCTTAGGATGTTGCTTATTTTGCCCAAAATTAGTTAATAATCTCGAAATAAAAGGCTTTAAGTTAAAAAAATTCCAAAAATCCATGCTTCGTCGTTCTAAAATTGATGCCCTAAAATATTAAAAATCATGCAATAACCTTCTGTTCCTTATTGTTCCACAATTAAAAAAACCTCAAAGGGTGTTGAGCCGTTCAAGGTTTTGGGGCAATATCGTGCGGAGAGGGAGGGATTCGAACCCCCGGTACCTTGCGGTACGTTTGATTTCGAATCAAGTACATTCGACCACTCTGACACCTCTCCGTTTTTTGGAACGGCAAAGGTACAAAATTTTTGTAGATATTAAAAATTATTGAAAGCGATTGTTTCTATCGCATCATATTTTTTTTAAAACAAGTGTTTGGCAATGGCTTTGGTGGCTGCCGACTTGCTCATCGTATAAAAATGCAACACAGGCACGCCCGCTGCTTTGAGTTCTTGGCACTGCTCGATAGCCCATTCGATGCCAATTTGCTGCACCGCCTTGTTGTCTTTGCTTTGCTCGACGGCATCGGCTAAGGCTTCGGGAATATCAATATGAAAAATTTTGGGCAACACGGTCAGGTGCGATTTGGTGGCAATGGGTTTGATGCCCGGAATGATGGGTACGTTGATGCCTGCCGCTCGACATTCATCTACAAATTGAAAGTATTTGGCATTGTCAAAAAACATTTGTGTGACGATAAAATCGGCTCCGGCATCTATTTTGCGTTTGAGGTAGCTCAGGTCAGATTTTCTGTTGGGTGCCTCAAAGTGTTTTTCGGGATAGCCGCCCACGCCGATGCAAAACATAGAGGGGTCGGCGTTGGTCAGGTCGTCGTCCAAATATTTGCCTGCGTTCATGTGTTGTATCTGGGCAATGAGTTCGA
This sequence comes from Bacteroidota bacterium, assembly GCA_043777395.1. Classification (GTDB taxonomy): domain Bacteria; phylum Bacteroidota; class Bacteroidia; order UBA7662; family JAYWHZ01; genus JAYWHZ01. The sequence continues at coordinate 1,091 of JAYWHZ010000056.1, read as the reverse complement.
TGGCATCTTGGTTGCCGTCGGGGTGTGTGGTCCAGTTGGGTTCGCTTTTGACGTTGTCGCCTCTTAGGGCCAGGATGTTGTCGATGCCCAAAAAGTTGAGGTCTATGAGTGCGTTTTCGGTTTCTTCTTTGCTAAAACCGCCGCAGATGATGTGCGGCACCACGTCTATCTTGTATCGGTTTTTGATGGCTGCTGCCACGGCGACGGTGCCGGGTCGCTTGCGGGTAACGATTTTATCAAAACTGCCGTTTGGTCGGGGTTTCAAGATGTATTCTTCTCGGTGGTAGGTAACGTCGATAAACTGCGGGTTAAATTCCATCAAGGGGTCTATGCCGTCGAATATAGATTGAATGCTTTGCCCTTTGAGTGGCGGCAGGATTTCAAAGGAGAATATGGTTTTGCCTTGTGCGTTGGCAATGTGTTCGGTAACTTTCATAGGAGATGCGTGTGTAGTCGGGTGTTTGTGTCTAAAACAATGATTGGATGCGTGGTTTTTGTGTGCAAAGATACTTTTTTATATGAAGTGTTTAGCATGAGAAACATTTTTTGTCGTTTTTTGTTTTTTTTTTAATTTCAGAATGGCAGTTGGGTGTATGGGTTGAGAACGTAGATTATTATTTTGGCATTTGTTTTTTAATGTATCTTTGTGGTCGCAAAAGTCTTGGCTTTTTTTTTGGTGTTTTAAGGCATTAAAGATTTTAGATAGGTCATTTTTTTAGCGGTTAGCAAAATAATTTTTAAATAAAAAGTATTGTTTGAATGATGCGTTTAAAGGAGATAGATTTTTTGAGGGGCATTGCAGTGCTGTTGGTTTTGTTTCGGCATTTTATCCATTTTGATGTTCCTTTTTTGGTTAAGCGAATGGGCTGGGCTGGCGTAGATTTATTTTTTGTGCTGAGTGGTTTTTTGGTTTCGGGTCTTTTGTTTGCCGAGTTTCGCAAGAACCAAAGCGTTCGGTCGGGTTTGTTTCTCATCCGTCGAGGCTTTAAGATTTATCCATTGTTTTATTTGATGGTGGCTATCGAACTCGCAAAAGTCGTTTATTTTAAACTCAGCGCTGGTGTCTGGACTCAAGCACCGAGCAACATCTT
>JAYWHZ010000055.1:0-4790 GCA_043777395.1 Bacteroidota bacterium | reverse complement strand
TATCTGGCTTTTGATTCCGTTGCTGATTGTAGCGGCTCTCTTGGGCGATAACGTCAATTATTTTGTAGGCAAATTTTTTAGCAAGCAGATTAAGAGCCGTGAACGAATTTTGTTTTTCAAGCGAGAATACATTACCCAAACGGAGGCTTTTTATGCCAAACACGGCGGCAAGACGGTTATCATGGCTCGTTTTGTGCCTATTGTCCGTACGATTGCTCCTTTTGTGGCTGGTGCTGGCTCGATGGATTACGGTCGATACATCGTCAATTGCATTGCGGGAGCCATCTTGTGGGTCGTAGGCGTGAGTTTGCTGGGCTACGTTTGTGGGAATATTCCGTTTGTGAAAAACAATTTTGAGTATGTCATTTTTGGCATCATTGGTGTTTCGGTTTTGCCCATTCTGTTTGAATTTTTGAGGAGTAAATTGGCGAAATAACACCTTGTTTTCAGAGCAGTTTGAGGTAATCGAGCATCAGGTAGCCGTTGTCCATGCAGTCGAGTGTGTGGTCTTTTGGGTCTCTGATTAATGTTTTAAACGCTTCGACAGACAGCGTAAAGACCTCAATGTGTTCGTTGGGGTCCAGTGTTGGTTGGGCTATTTTTTGGCAGTTTGTGGCTATGAAGCATAGTTTTTTGGTGTTGGTGTAGGCTTCGGGTTTTTCTTTGAGGAATATCATTTCGCCTGCTTGGTAGCCTGTTTCTTCGAGTAGTTCACGTTTTGCGGCTTCTGTTGGGTTTTCGTTTGGGTTTATTTGCCCTTCGGGAAAGGAGGTAACGATGATTTCGGGTCCTGGTCTAAATTGTTTGATTAAGATGATTTGTTGGTCTTTGGTCATTGCCCCTATGGAGACGTACGAGGCTTGGTCTATGGTGTCGAAATCATCTTGTGAGCCATTGGGCATCAAAAAAGTTTTTCGGACGACGTTTCGGTATCCTGTGTAAACCACTTGTTGCTTTATTTTTTTCCAGTTCATCGTTTTTTTATTTATTTCCATTCTATCATGTTTGCAAAAAGCCTGTATGCCCCTTCAACGCCTGCGGGCAATTGTCTAAAAAACGATAGGCTGGTGTAGATATAAGTTCCTTTTTGGTATCGGCACACGACGGTGCTGCCTTCGTTTGGCGTTTGGTTGGTGTCGTTGAGGGTAAAAAGCGTTTCAAATTTTGATTTATCGAAGTCCGAAACAAAATAAAGTCCTCTTTCTTGCACCCAGCCCTCAAAGTCGGCAGTGGCAATGGTGTTTGGGGTGTTTAGGATAGGGTGTTTGGGGTTGGTGATGGTCATGGTGGCGTTTTGTTCTGTTACCCGTTCTCTTGATATTTTGAGTGGATAAGGGGCAATGTTTTTGACCGTTGGGGCTGGCGAGTTGGTGTTGTATTGAACGATGAGGTTTCCGCCATTTTCGACATATTTCAATAGGTTTGTTTGCAGGTTGTCGAGTTCGGCATTGACGTTGTAGAGCCTAATGCCGCAGACGATGGTTTGATATTGTTTGAGGTTTTGAGGGTTCAGGTCTTCGTTTTTGAGTAGCGTTACTTGGTAGCCCATTTGTTGGAGACATTGGGGCATGTTGTCGCCAGCACCCATGATATATCCGATTTTATTTTTTTGTCTTTGAGTGTTTATTTTCAGGGTTTTGAGTTGTGCTATCGGGTAAATCGTTTGCGTTGGTATGTGTTCGTAGGCAATGGTTTGGAGGCTTCGGTTTAGGGTTTGTCCGTTGAGTTCTATGTTGGCTGTGAGGGTAGTTTTTGTGGGGGTGTTTTGGGGAATGATTTGGAACGACAAGGTTTTGATTTCGTTGCTTTTGAGGTCAAAATTTATAGATTGGGGTTCTGTTATCCAGTTTTGTGGTGTCGAAAGGGTCAATTTACCTTTGGTTGCTTGTTGTGAATGAGATTGCAGGCTGAGGCTTATGTTTTTTGGCTTGTTGTTTGGGAGCAGCACAATATCGTCCACAAAATTGACGGTCAAGGCTGGTGCAATGCTTAACGGTTCATAGATTTCACCTTTTTTCTCTTCGACATATCGGTGTTCTATCGGCGTTCGGATTTGAATATCAGCCAACATATTGGGATTTTGGGTATCTCTTATCTGAACATAAAATATGGTTTCGAGCGTTGGCAAATTTTCGGGCAAGCCTATCAGATTTTGATTATCGACCACAAACATGCCTTCGGTTTGGGCTTTTGTGAGCCAATAGGGCTGCGATATATCGGCATCGTCGGTTAAGACAATATTTTTTTTTATCTCTTGAAGTGTGTTTACGGGTAGGTTTATGCCCGCTTGCGGCAGCATCTCGGTCTTGATTTTTTTGCCATTGACCAGATAGTCTATCTTTTGAATTGATACGGGCGTGTCTTGACCTTTTATGATTTTGGAGTTGAGCCGCAAGGTGTCGTTTGCCACAATTTTGGGTCTGTCGTTGGTCGTTTCGGCAAATATTCCCGAGCATTGGAGCAACAAATTTTCTGTTTCTTTCAATTTTTTAATGCTCCAAAATCCCTTTGGCATCAACAAAATTTCTCGGCGTATTTTGAGCAGCTGGGCAATCGATTGGCTTGGGTTTTCTACGTCAAATTGGGTGGTCAATTGACTAACCAAATCAACGATTTTTTGTGTGTTTGGCAGCCTGCTCCAATTTGCTTCAATGCCATCAAACAACTCATTATTTTGGGCTTGTTGCCCTTCGAGGTGTTGCAGATATTCGAGGTTTGAACCCCTTTGTAGAGCCGACCCAAAGCCTTGGCTTCGGTGTTGGCTTCGGCTTTTGGCAGCTATCTCGCCGTTCCATTGCCCCATGAGTTGGTTGTATTTGCCGGCGTCGATGGTGATGCAATTGGTAAAATCTCCGTCAGGAAAAAAAAACTTCGACGTGTTCCACACCAATCTTTTGGCTTGCCACACGCCCACATATTGGAGCTGGTCGGCAAACTGGCTGCTGTCGGCTGCGAGCCTAAAAGCGTCGATGGCGAGCTGTGCAGAAGCGGTGTGATGCCCGTGTGTGTTGCCTGCTATGGGCGAAAATCGGGTAACAATCACGTCGGGCTGCGTGAGCCTTATTGCCCAAACGACATCGGCTAAGACTTGGTTTTTGTTCCAAATTTGTAAGGTTTCTTGGGGTGTTTTGGAGAATCCAAAGTCGTTGGCACGGCTGAATAGCTGCTTTCCGCCGTCGGTTTGCCTTGCCATGAGCAGTTCTTGGGTGCGGATAATGCCGAGTTGTTCACGGGTTTGGTTGCCGATGAGATTTTGCCCGCCGTCGCCTCTGGTGAGGGACAAGTAGGTCGTTTCGTAGTTTTTTTGCATTGCAAAATGGCTTATCAGTCGGGTATTTTCGTCGTCGGGGTGAGCCGCTATGTAGAGTACGGAACCCAAGACCGCCAATTTATTCATGTTTTGCTTGATTTCATTGGGCGATATGGTTTTTTTTTGAGCCGTCGTGTTGTCAATTCCCAAAGCGATGCAAAGTATTAGGAGTAAAATTTTTATATTCATGGATATTTTTTGGGCAAAGATAATTATTTTTGGAGTGATTTATTGCTCTTGACCAAAAAAAGTCTTGCAGACGATTGCCTACAAGACTTTTGGTTGATTTGTGTGGTATTTTTTTATTTCTTATCTCTTTTTTCACGCATGCTTTTGATGACTTGCTCCTGAAATTCTTTTTCGGCTTTGTAGAGGCGTGCTACTTTTTTGATGGGCAACACTTTTTTAAATTCAGCGTTATATTTTTTTTCTATGGCGAGTTCTTGCTCCTTAAACGTGATTTGGTTATCTACGATTTTTTCGAGTTCACGGTCGGAGAGTTTGTCAAAATCTTCGATACGGGCAATTGCCATGGCTTTTCGGCGTTCTCTTCTGATGGTTTCCTTTTCGTTTTCAAATCGATTGTATACGACCCAAAATTTTTCGGCTTCTTGCTGCGTCAGGTCCAATTGTCGGGTGATGAACCCAATTTTTGCGGCTTTGATGTCTTCCAGTCGTTCGGATTTTCTGCTATTTGGTTGGGCTTGTGCGGCGTTTTTTGGCACTGTAGCGGCGATGGCAAGGATAAAGACTGCGATTGCGAGTGTTTTTTTCGTTTTTTTGAGTTTATTTTTATTATTTTGTTGATTTAAAGTTGTTCAAGTTCATTTTCGATGATATATTGTTCTATTTCGGTGTTTGTGATGCCCAATAGGGCGATTTTTTTGGTGTCGATGGCTTTGTCGTTGTGTTCTGCAATGTCGTTTGCCGATATGTCGTTGGCAATCAGATAGTCGATTTTTTGTTGCAGATTTACGTTTTTGAGTTCGGTTTCTATCGCAGCTATCTGGCTGGTGTTGGCTGAATTATTTTTTTGAAACGCTTGGTTATAAACCATAAAACCGCCAATCAACAGCACAGCAGCACACGCCCAACGCACCGATTTCAGGCTTATAAATTTGGGGTAATAGTTTGACCGAAGTTGGTTTGTGGCTTGCTCGTTGCCATATTTTTCGGTGTTCATTTTTAGTATCAGATTGTGTTGCAGATTGTCAAAATAATGTTTTGGAGCCGTGTAAGGGTGCTTGTGTTTGTGGGTTTGTTCTGAATGTTCCATGTTTTTATGTTTGTCTGTTGAGGTTTGTAACTTGATTATTTAGAGTGGTATTTTTAGTTAAAGTTTAATTTTTGTGTTTTATTTTGTTATAAATTTTTCTATTTTTTTGACGGCTATGTGGTAAGATGCCTTCAAGGCACCGACCGAAGTGCCTACTATCTGGGCTATTTGTTCGTAGGTCAGGTCATCAAAATATTTCATATT
>JAYWHZ010000054.1:0-4808 GCA_043777395.1 Bacteroidota bacterium | reverse complement strand
ATAAACGAAAATATTTAACCAAAAACGAACTTCTCGAACTCAACGCCCTTTGCCAAATGTTGCCCGGTCCGACCTCTACGCAGACCATCACAGCACTGGCGTTTAGGCGTGGCGGCGTAAACTTGGCTTACTTGGCACTGCTCGTGTGGGTCTTGCCTGCTTGTAGTGTCATGGTTTTGTTTGCAATATTTTATCACACCATAGAAAAACAAGGCACAAACACCAATTTCTTGCGTTTTATGCCCCCAGTGGCAGTCGGATTTTTGGTCTCATCGGCAATAAAACTCATTCCCAACGTAGAAAAAGTATGGCTCAATGCCTCGATCGTTGCCTCGACGCTGGTGCTGGTCGTCTTTTTTAGTTCGCCTTATCTCTATCCGTTTATCATCTTTTTTAGTGGCTTGGTCTATTATTTTTTTGGTAAAGACGACAACAGTTTCCCACCCACACGCCGAAAAATAATTATCGTCTGGCGACCTTTGATTTGGTTTGCGAGTCTGTTTTTTTTGGCTGCTGTTTTGTCTGTCCTTACCCGCTACAAACCCATCGTGTTGTTTGAAAACACCTATCGTTTTGGAAGTTTGGTCTTTGGCGGCGGGCAGGTCTTGCTGCCTATGATGTACGAACAGTTTGTGGTTTATCAGCATTATCTCACGCTGCAAGAGTTTTTGACGGGCTATAGCTTTTCCCAAATCACACCCGGACCCGTCTTTGCTTTCACGTCTTATTTTACGGGCATGGCAATGAAAGAAAACGGCGTTTTGGGCATCGTTTTGGGTGGATTGATAGGCATGGTGGGAATTTTTTTGCCCAGCACTTTGCTGCTGCTCTTTGTGTATCCAATATGGCGGCAGGTCAAAGGTCTCAAAGGCATTGTCAAAGCACTCAAAGGCATCAATGCCGCATCGGTGGGCATGGTGTTGGCTTCGGCGGTGGTCTTGTTTCAAAGCATTGGGCTTAGCACCACCAACGCATCGATAGTGGCGGGCGTGGTGCTGCTCAATTTGATTGGCATGCCTGCAATTTTGTTAATCGTAGCCAGTTTGCTGCTCGGCATCACATAACGCCAAATGCCCAGACACAGCATAGCGAATGGGCATTAAAACAAATGATGAATGCAAATCAAAAAAAAACTTAAACCACCGACCTTGTCGAAGATTGGGCATACTGCAAGATAAAATTCAGACGCTTGGTCGAGACTTGCTCTTGTGGCAGTGCATCTACCTGTTGTATCAACCGACGAAGCGACAAATATTCGGTCTGCAAACTTGGCGAACTGATAAAATCGCTCTCAAAAATAAGCCTTTCGGTTTGGTTCAAATCATTATACAGATGCTGCACGATAGATTGGGTACTGATGGGTGTGGAAAAGTGTTTCATGCACAAAAAAAATGGGGTTTTATAGGTTTTAACAGTCAAAAACAAATTGCTTTCCTACAAAAACGTGCTTGCATTCAAATTATTGTTACCAGTGTATTTTTTTTTTCAATGAACTTGTTTAAACTTTTGGTCATAAAAGGCAAAAATGGCTAATTTCTGAGATTCCGCATCAAGTTCGGAATAACATTATTCCCCTCCTTGGAGGGGTTAGGGGTGGTTCAAGGTCATTGCGGGCTTGACCCCCAATCTCTAACCCGTAAAATGAGATTTATTCAAATTTATTAATCAAATTAAAAAATTTAAACAACCTCTTAAATAAAAAACTTTTTAGGGCAGAAAATGTTTAAATCCCAGACACATACATCAACCAACTTTAAGAAACCTCCAAACCAACATCAACAAAAATGGCTACTCCCAATCTAACACTCATCAACGCCCTACGCACCACCGCCAAAAAACTGCAAGACCCAACCACGCCCTACCAATGGGGACACATGGGAACCTGCAACTGTGGGCATCTGGCTCAAACACTGACCACCAAAACCCAAGCCCAAATACACCAACTCGCTATGGCTCGCTACGGCGATTGGCACGAACAAACCCACGACTTTTGTCCCGTCAGCGGGCTGCCAATGGATAGCCTCATTGCCGAAATAATGAACGCTGGACTATCGATAGACGATTTTAGGCACCTCGAACGCCTGAGCGACGAAAAAATATTGAGACAACTCCCAATCGAAAAAAGATACCTCCAACACAACCTCCGAAACGATGTAGTACTCTACCTCAAAACGTGGGCTGACCTGTTGCAACAGCAACTCTTGGACTCCATGCCCGTGCCAAACATCGAATTTACACACCAAAACACCGAAAAAATAATGGATTATAGCTCCGTTGCCCAATAAATCGTCTCCATTCAATTGATGTGTGCTATATTTGTGTTTTTCAAAACAAAATGACCGATGCCAACGATTGAAACCACAACGTTTTCTGAAAGCCGATTGAGGCACTTTTGCTACCAAATTTTTAAAGCCATTGACCTTTCCGATGCCCATGCTGAGCTAGCCGCCGACGTGTTGCTATCTGCCGATTTGAGGGGCATAGACTCGCATGGGTTGGCTCGCCTGTCGGGCTATGTGCGTTTGTATGAAGCCAAAAGGGTTAATCCAAAACCTCATTTTACCATACAGAGCGACGCACTTTCTGCTTGTACACTCAACGCAGATGCGGCATTGGGTTTGGTCTCGGCACCTTTTGCGATGGATATAGCCATCCAAAAAGCACATCAGACGGGCATTGGTGTGGTAGCCGTTCAAAACTCAAATCATTTTGGCATTGCAGCTTACCATGCACTCAAAGCTATTGACCATCAGATGATTGGCTTTGCGATGACCAACGCTTCGCCGCTGGTCGCACCCACGTTTTCGAGCGAAAAACTGCTTGGAACGAACCCAATGTGCTATGTTTTTCCTTCAAAAAAATATCCGCCTGTGGTGTTTGATATGTCTACTTCGGCGGCTTCTAATGGCAAGTTGCAGGTAGCCGAACGACTTGGCAAACCGATTGCCGAAGGTCTTTTGATAGACCAACACGGCAGAGACACGACCGACGCTGCCGACCTCAAAACGGGTGGAGCCATGTTGGGTTTGGGGAGTTTTGCTCAGACTTCGAGCCACAAAGGTTATGGATTTGGTGCCATTGTGGATATTTTGTGTGGGGTGGTTTCGGGGGCAAATTTTGCGTCGTGGGTGCCGCCTTTTGTCGATTATCTGGGCGTTGAACAAAAGCTGGTGGGCAAGGGCATTGGTCATTTTGTGGGTGCTATGCGTATTGATGCTTTTAGACCCGAGAGCGATTATTTTGAGGCAATAGATATTTGGATTGAGCGTTTGAAGTCGGCAAAACGGATTGACGAAGCCCAAAAAGTCATTATTCATGGCGAACCCGAACACGAATGTTTCAATTATAGACTACAAAACGGCATTCCGTTGGTTGGGAGTGTGGTAGAAGATTTGAGGAAGTTGGGTCAGAAATTTGGTGTTCAGTTGGATTTTTAAGGTTAAAATCTGTTTTGATGCAACTTTGTGTTGTTTTATTTCGTTTGGTTTGGTGAGTGCATTTTTTTTTGTTTTTTTAAAATTTTATCAATGCCTTGTTGTTAATGAAAATGAGCGGCTCAATTGTCAAACCAAAATCAATGTCTTTAAGCACCTAAACATACCGCAGACCCGAGGAGACCTATGGACAGCAAACCACAGTTTTTGCAAATGATTTTGGAGCATCAACGAATCATACACAAGATTTGTAACTTGTATTGCGACAATAAAGAAGATAAAGAGGATTTGTTTCAGGAGATTTTGTTTCAGTCGTGGCGTTCTTTTGAGAGTTTTCAGGGTCGGTCTAAGATTTCGACGTGGCTCTACCAAGTGGCTCTCAACACGGCTTTGGTCAATTTGAAAAAAGAAAAACGGCGGGTCAAAGGCGAGGAGATAGAGGTAGGCATTAGCGTTGTAGAAGAGCAATCGGTCAAAAAAGAAGAGCATCAACTGCTGCATAGGGCGTTGAACGACCTCAACGAGATAGAAAAATCCATTATGATGCTTTATCTGGAAGAGGTTTCGTATAGAGAGATAGCCGAAATAATGGGTTTGACGGAGACTAACGTCGGTGTAAAAATCAATCGAATAAAAATAAAATTGAAGCCCATTCTCGAAAAATATCTCTAAATTATTTGAACATATATTAATTTTTTTTAATTCATAAATACACCTAAATTACCTAAAATGATACTCGTAATTTTACTCACATTAATATTGATTGTCATTCATTATGTCATTAGATAAACTAAGCCAGTTGTGGCAAACGGTCAATAAACAATCGGACGAAGGGCTGTTTTCTGAATTGGAGCTCAACCAACAGCTGAGCGAAAAACTGCACCAAGGTAGCTTGCTTTTAAACAAAAAACTGTTTCAAGAGGCGGTTTTAGGCATTGTTTTTGCTGTTTTTATCCTCATAGTCTCCTTTTTTTTTGATTATACGCTGCTTATCTGGGGAACAAGCACTTTTATAGCCGTCAATGTGCTTTGTGTTGCCTATTTGTTGGGCTTTGGGGTCTATTTTCTATATGCCATCAAGGCAAACAAGCGGCTTATGGCAGGAACTATCAAGCAAAACCTCGAAACGATGCTCAAAAGACAAACCGCTTTGGAGCAAATTTATCTCTATGGCTCTACCATTTGTGCAAGTGCTATGGTGGCAATTCTTTTGTTTTTTGAGCAGATTCCTTTTATTGTAAACATGGGCTTGTGGCTCAAAATAGTGCTTCTGATTGCCATGTTTGTGGTTTCTCACAGCATCAATTTGTTTTACATCAGGCTGCGATTTGGCACCCAAACCAAACAACTCAAAGACCTATACCAATCACTCAA